>JAYPYO010000065.1:0-12021 GCA_038135995.1 Porticoccaceae bacterium | reverse complement strand
TACACCATTAATATGGTGTCTGAACGTCATTAATGCCGGGCAGCGAACGGCACAGCAGCAATGGGAGTAATGGACTATGATTAAGTGGACTGATATCAACGATATAGCTATAGAGCTGGTCGACAACCATCCAGAGGTTGATCCGCAGTATGTTAATTTTGTTGATTTAAGAAAATGGGTTTTAGAGATCGAAGGTTTTTCTGATGATCCAGATCGCTGCGGCGAGAAGATTCTTGAAGCCATTCAGATGGCATGGATTGAAGAGCAGGATTAGCCTTATCTAAAACGACCGGAGTAAAACAGAAAGGGATTTTCGACAGGCCAGGGATGCGCGAAACAAATCATCTGTACAAAAAGATCCTCAATACGGCGCCATTTGGAACTCTCTTTTTCGCTTACGGCGTATGTATAGACGCCAATCAAAAAGCCCTCTCCATACTGGGCTGTGACCGCAGTGAGCTGGTAGGTCTCTCGCTCAATGACAGTGGCGAGCAGCAGCCACCACTACTACTGCAACTAAAAAAAGTGATAGCCAGGCTCGAAAACGAACAGCTGCAAGGGCTGTTGTGGCGCTCCGAGCACAGTCTCGATAGCACCGAGCTTGTAGTCTCTCTGGGCGCAGTTGAAAACACCGACAATGTCCTTAGCCTGATGCTCTATCCACTACCAGCCCTGGCAAAAATGGTGGTCGAAGAGTTCACCATAGATAACCTCTCCAGCATGGATACCAGCCAGCCCCGCATCCTCAGGCCCGGCAACAGCCCTGAGCCTATAATCAGCCCTGAGCCCATAAGCAGCCCTGAGCCCATAATCAGCCCTGAGCCGGTCAATAGCCCTGAGCTGGTCAATAGCCCTGAGCCGGTCAATAGCCCTGAGCCAATACAAGCCCCCGAACAGTCCCTCCCCATTGCCGGCCTGCCCATAGCTCAAACATTGCTCGACAGCATAGATAGCTACCTGGATGTGCATCGCGATGACCCTATCTGCGGAGCCTTGCTGCTGATCGACCTGGATCACTTCAACAGTATTAATGAATCCCTTGGCAAGCATATAGGCACGCAGATCCTCGAGCGCGCCGGCGAAACCATTGAAGGGATGCTAGATGAAAATATGCAGGTTGATCAGGTGGCCGGCGATGCATTTTTACTGTTTATCAAAGATCTGGCCCAGAGTTCAGCAAAAGCCGAAGATCTGGCTCTGGCTTTGGCAAACGAGATTCGCTGCACCATTGCTCGGCCATTCTTTACCGAAAATGGCGAGGTTATAGTGACCGCCAGTGTAGGCATCAGTCTGTTGTATCAGAGCCCGGATGAAACCATGATCACCGCAACCGAGGTGATTCAGCAGGCCGAGAGTGCCATGTTTGAAGCCAAGCGACGGGGCCGCGACGGGGTAATACTGTTTGATACTCAGATTACCCGTCAGGCCCAGCAGCGCATCAGCCTGCAATCCAGTCTGCGCAAAGCGGTAGTCAATCAAGAGTTTGATCTGTATCTACAGCCGCAGGTCTCTATCCATGATGGCTCGGTAGTGGGTGGAGAGGTGCTACTGCGCTGGATTCACTCCGGCCATGCCATACATACGCCGGCTGATTTTATTCCCATATTGGAGACCTCTGGCATGATTGTGGATGTCGGGCTCTGGGTTATCCGCACCTCCTGTGAATATCTGCGCAATATGCTCGATCAGGGCATTTGGACAACGGATATGCAGCTCGGAGTCAATATCAGTCCCAAGCAGTTCCATGATCCGGGTTTGATTGCCAGTCTGGAGCACAGTCTAAAAAGCTACGATATCAGCCCGGATATGCTGACCTTGGAGGTAACCGAAAATCTGCTGATTGATGATTTTGAGTCGGTAGTCGACAAGATGAAGAAAATCCGAGATATGGGCACCAGATTTGCCATTGATGATTTTGGCAGCGGCTATTCATCCATGATCTACCTCAAGCGTCTACCCCTGGATATTCTTAAAATAGACCGCGAATTTATTGCTAACCTCAACTCCGATAAAGACACTCTGGGGCTGGTGGAGGCTATTATGATGGTGTCGCGCCACTATGGTCTGGATGTAGTGGCTGAGGGCGTTGAAAAGCGCGAGGTACTGGAAGTATTGCGCAGTTTGGGTTGCGATAAATATCAGGGCGCCCACTTCAGTATGCCGGTTTCATTGGACAGGTTTCAGAAGCTACTTGTGGCCTAGCATAATAGGATCGAAAAAAACCATTGTTACCACCCTCCAGTGCAGGTAAAATCCGCGCCATTGGCCCCTAGGGCTATTTTTTTAACCCTGTTTTCTTACTATTTTTATAGCTAAAGCCCCTGATTGGAGAATCTCTAATGGCGACTGAACGCACCCTATCTATTATCAAACCCGATGCCGTAGCAAAAAACGTCGTGGGTCAAATTCTCAGCCGCTTTGAAGGCGCTGGACTTAAAATTGTTGCTCTAAAAATGCAGCACCTGAGCCGTGAACAAGCCGAAGGTTTTTATGCAGAGCACAGCGAGCGCCCTTTCTTTAACGATCTGGTTGCCTTTATGACTTCAGGTCCTGTCTCTGTGCAGGTTCTTGAAGGGGAAAATGCAGTTTTGGCCAACCGTGATCTGATGGGTGCCACTAACCCTCAGGAAGCCGAAGCTGGTACCATTCGTGCAGACTTCGCGCAGTCTATTGATGCCAATGCGGTTCATGGTTCAGATTCAACCACCTCAGCGGCTCGCGAAGTAGCTTACTTTTTCGATGACAGCGAAATCTGCCCTCGATAAGAGTCTCATCTTATAACCGAGAGCAAAGGACAACCATGTCCCAAGCAGTAGAAGTAACAGCTAATAACGGAGAACCCCAGCAGGTGAAAACCAACTTGCTGGGGTTTTCTGCGTCCAAACTCGGCGACTTTTTTGAGCAAATTGGCGAGAAGCGTTTCCGCGCCACGCAGATTATAAAGTGGATTCATCAGATGGGCGTCTGCGATCTAGACCAGATGACCAATCTATCTAAAGATCTGCGCGAGAAGCTTAAAACCATTGCTGAAATTACTCTGCCAGAGGTAGTTAGCTGTCAGGATTCCACCGATGGCACCAGAAAATGGCTGATTAAAGTCGATGGTGGTAGCTGCATAGAGATGGTCTATATCCCAGAGCGGGAGCGCGGCACACTCTGTGTCTCCTCTCAGATTGGCTGTGCCCTGGACTGCAGTTTCTGCGCCACCGGCAAGCAGGGTTTTAACCGTGATCTCACCGCTGCCGAGATTATTGGTCAGCTGTGGATTGCCGCAGACTCCTTTGGTCAGTTTGAACACAAGGCGCCGCGACGGGTGACTAATGTGGTGATGATGGGTATGGGCGAGCCACTGATGAACTTCGACAATGTGGTCGACGCCATGAATATTATGCTTGAGGACAATGCCTATGGCCTGTCCAAACGCCGGGTGACACTGAGTACCGCCGGTGTGGTTCCGGCTCTGGATAAGCTGGCGGACGTCTCGGATGTGTCGCTGGCCATATCGCTGCATGCACCCAATGACGAGCTGCGTAACGAGCTGGTGCCGATTAATCGCAAGTACAACCTCAAAGAGTTTATTCGCAGCGCTGCCGACTATATTGACAAGATGCCGGATAATCGGCGCAAAGCCACGGTCGAATATACTCTAATGGACCAGGTTAATGATCGTTCAGTGCATGCCAGACAATTGGCTGAGTTGCTTAAAGACTTGCCCTGTAAGATAAATCTGATTCCATTTAACCCATTTCCCGGGTCAGAGTACAAAAGAGTCACCAATACAGCGCTGGATCGCTTTAGGGACATTCTTGCGGGGGAGGGTTACACTGTCACTGTGCGCACCACCAGGGGTGATGATATTGCCGCCGCCTGTGGACAGCTGGCCGGTGAGGTCAATGATCGCACCAAGCGCCAGGAACGTTATAAGCGCAAGTTAAACGAGGCGCAGCCGGTAAAAATTATCGACTGACTCAGTGGGTAAATGCAGTAAGCGGGAGTAGAAAGGAAGCAATAACCAGAGGGATTCTGACCATGAAAATAGGCAATTATTTACTGTTAGCTGTGCTGATCTCAGCTCTTTTAGGCTGTGTGTCCAGTACAGAGATTAAAAGAACTGCAGCAGATCCGCAGGAGGCATTTTCGCGGCATATAAAGCTGGCCATGCAGTATATAGGCAGCAAGAACCGTGACCTGGCCCGGGTGCATTTACAAAAGGCGGCCAAATTTGAGTCTCGAGATCGTCGCGCACAGCTGCACAACGGCTACGGCCTGCTCTATCAGATGGAACAGGAGACAGCCCTGGCGGAGAAACACTTCCGCAAGGCTTTAGCCAGCGATAAAACAGACAGCTCGGCGCGCTACAATTTTGCTGCCTTTTTATATAACCAGAGGCGCTTTAAAGAGGCCCGCCAGCAGATGAAGCTGGTTAGCGCTGATCTGGGTTATGAGCGCAGGCCCCAGGCCCTGTATATTTTGGGTCTGGCTCAGCGTCAGACCGGGCAGCAAGCGGAGGCACTGAGGTCTTTTGAAAAAGCGACCCAGCTGCTGCCAGCATTTGCGCTGCCCTATATTGAGGCCGCGGAGATATATTTTGCCCAGCAGCAGCTGCCAGTCGCCAAAAGGGCTCTGCAGCAATACAGCCTGCTGGCTCAGCCCACGGCCAAGAGTCTGTGGCTGGCCGTGCGCATAGAGGACAGCTTTGGCAATAGAGATGCAGCGGCTAGCCAGGGCTTAAAATTAAAGAACCTGTTCCCGTATTCCAGCGAGAATCTGGAATACCAAAAGTGGTTAAAGCAATAGCGAGAGAGTATCTGTGTTTAGCGAAACACCTATAATTAGACGTAAATCGCGACAGATTATGGTCGGCAATGTGCCTGTGGGTGGCGATGCACCAATCTCTGTGCAGAGTATGACCAATACCAGCACAGCCGATGTAGCTGCTACAGTGGAGCAGATTAAGCGTATTCAAACTGCTGGTGCCGATATAGTCCGTGTCTCTGTCCCCTCTCTAGAAGAAGCTGAAGCCTTTGGCCAGATCCGCAAACTGGTGGATATTCCCCTGGTTGCAGATATTCATTTCGACCACAATATTGCCCTGCGTGTTGCTGATCTGGGCGTCGATTGCCTGCGCATTAACCCAGGCAATATCACCCGCGAAGATCGACTGCGCGAAGTGATTGCCAAGGCCCGGGATCTAGCCATTCCTATCCGCATAGGTGTGAACGCCGGTTCGCTGGGCAAGGATCTACTGCGTAAATATGGCGAACCCACTGCTGAAGCTCTGGTGGAATCGGCTATGCGCAATGTGGCGCTGCTCGATAAGTACGACTTCCAGGACTTTAAAGTTAGTGTTAAGGCCTCGGACATCTTTATGGCTGTGGCCGCCTACAGAGACCTGGCCGGCAGAATTGAACAGCCACTGCACCTGGGCATTACCGAAGCTGGTGGTCTTAGGTCCGGCACGGTTAAGTCTGCTATAGGCCTGGGAGCCCTGCTGCTGGATGGTATTGGTGACACGGTACGTATTTCACTGGCCGCAGATCCGGCAGAAGAGGCCAAGGTGGCCTGGGATATGCTGCGCAGTCTGCGTCTGCGCAGCAAAGGTATTAATTTTATTGCCTGCCCCAGCTGCTCGCGACAAAACTTTGATGTCATTAAGACAGTGAACGAATTAGAAAACCGCCTGGAAGATATTACCGTGCCCATGGATGTGTCCATTATTGGCTGCATTGTCAATGGCCCCGGCGAAGCCAAGGAATCTGACTTTGGGTTAACCGGCGGTACACCTGCTAATCTGGTGTATCTGGATGGACAGCCCGATCACAAGCTGGGTAATGATAATTTGGTCGATGAATTAGAAGCAGAAATTCGCGCCAAAGCTGCGGTAAAAGAGAAGCAACTGGCGGCCGATGCTGCTAACTTAATTGCCAAGGGCTAAAAAACAGTTTACTAGAGAACGAACAACGCTATGAAAATCCAATCCATCCGGGGCATGAATGATCTGCTCCCAGAACAGTCCGCCACCTGGCAGTATCTGGAAAGAACTGTGGCTCAGGTGCTGGCCAGCTATAGTTATCGCGAGATTCGCTTTCCGATACTTGAGCAGACCGAGCTGTTCAAGCGCGCGGTGGGTGAGGTAACAGATATAGTCGAAAAAGAAATGTACAGCTTCGACGATCGCAATGGCGACAGCCTGAGCCTGCGCCCCGAGGGTACAGCCGGCTGTGTGAGGGCCTGCACAGAAAACGGGCTGCTGCACAATCAGACACAACGGCTCTGGTATACGGGCCCCATGTTTCGTCATGAGCGTCCGCAAAAGGGTCGCTTGCGCCAGTTTCATCAGATCGGTGTAGAGGCCTTTGGTCTAACCGGCCCAGATATAGATGCCGAACTATTGCTGATCACGGCACGCCTTTGGAAAGCGCTGAAAATTGACCATGCAGTAACATTGCAGATTAATTCTCTGGGTACTTCCGCAGACCGCGCCTCCTACCGCGCAGCGCTTGTGGAGTATCTCAGCGCCCGGCGAGAGCAGCTAGATGAAGATAGCCAGCGCCGCTTGGACTCAAACCCCATGCGTATTCTGGATAGCAAAAACCCGGATACTCAGGCACTGCTCAATCAGGCTCCTGAACTCGCAGATTTTATCGATCAGGAATCCCGCGATCATTTTGCACAGCTCTGCGCTGTGCTCGATGCGGCTAGTATCACCTATGAAATTAATCCGCGACTGGTGCGTGGACTGGATTATTACAGCAAAACAGTCTTTGAATGGGTGACCAGCAATCTGGGAGCTCAGGGTACGGTCTGCGCTGGTGGTCGCTACGATGGTTTGGTTGAGCAGCTGGGCGGCAAGCCATGCCCAGGTGTAGGTTTTGCCATGGGCGTTGAAAGACTGGTACTGCTGCTTGACGAGCTGGGCGCAGTCCCCGATAGTGTCGGCCAAACTGTAGATATCTATTTACTGGCCGTGGGAGATGTGGAGCAACAGGCGCTGGTGTTGGCAGAAAATCTGCGCAGCGACTGCCCCAATATTAGATTAGAATGCCACTGCGGTGGCGGCAGTTTTAAATCGCAGATTAAACGAGCCGATAAAAGTGGCGCCAAAATTGCACTGATCCTCGGCGAGGATGAGGCGGCGGCCGGCACTGTGGGGGTCAAGTATCTCCGTGAGGACAGGCCTCAGGAAGCAGTGGCCCAGTCAGACCTGGCGGGCCTATTGGCTGGTTAGCTGACAGCTAATGAAGTTTTGTAATTAGATAGTTTTAATAATTTTTTTATATTTAAGGATTCACAGTGGCAGATCATCTTTCAGAAGAAGAACAAATCGAAGCGTTTAAAGGTTGGTGGGCAGAGAATGGCCTGCAAACGATCGCCGCGCTGATACTGGTAGTTGGTGGTTACTTTGGTTGGCAGTTTTGGCAGGACAGACAACTGGAGCAGGTAGAACAGGCCTCTGATCTGTATGTTGAAATGATCGAAATTGTTTCCAGTCAGGCCGATGGAGGGCGTCTGAGCCTTGAAAAAGAAGTCGCAGTTGGCAAGCTGGCTGATCAGCTCAAAGCAGAGTTTTCAGGCTCTGGTTATGCCCAGTTTGCCGCTCTGCTCAAGGCCAAGCTGGCGGTGGATAACAAAGAGCTGGATCTGGCTGCGGACGAACTACAGTGGGCTATGGACAGTGATCCAACGCCAGAGACTGAGCGTCTGGTCAGGCTGCGACTGGCCCGGGTTGAGGCTGCTCGTGGTAATTTAGAAAGCGCACTGCAAATGGTGCAGGGCGTCGACTCAGCAGAGATGAAATCAGCATACGAAGAAGCCAAGGGCGACTTTTATCTGCAACAGGGCAATACTGCCGCTGCCTTTACCGCCTATGAGTCAGCTCTGGCGGCCAACCAGTCTGCAGATGCAATGCTCAGCAATATTTTGCAACTAAAGATTAGTCAGGTTAAACCTACAGAATCACCAATTGAAACCCCGCAAAATGATAGCCAAGAGGTCGATAGTCAATGAAGCCAATTATCCGACTCACTCAGGCACTGCTGTGGTCGCTACTATTAACCGGTTGTAGCTTCTTTGGTGGCGACGATGACGATGCTGCTATTGAGCCCGCAGAGCTCGTCAAATTTAAATCAGAAGTTGATGTAAAGCGTCTGTGGACCGCTAAAATTGGCTCCGGTACCAGAGATTACTGGGCAGGCTTAAAGCCGACTGCGAGCCGCAGTACTATCTTTGCCGCGGGCAACGAAGGCAATATTCTGGCCGTGAATAAAGACACCGGCAAGCGACTCTGGGCCACTGACCTTGAAGTGGCAATATCTGGTGGCGTGGGATATGGATCTGGCATGGTAATGGTGGGCACCATCGAAGGTGGGGTCTACGCTCTGGACGAAGACAACGGCTCGACGATCTGGAGTGCTCAGGTGAGCAGCGAGATTCTGGCAAGCCCAAAAACCAATGGTCAGGTTGTAGTGGTGCAGACCGTGGACAACAAGCTCTTTGCTCTGGATGCCAGCACTGGAGAAGAGCTGTGGCAGCATGATGGCGATGCGCCTATTCTCACTGTGCGCGGCACCAGTGAAGCTCTGGTAACAGAAAATATGGTGCTGTCTGGTTTCGACTCCGGCAAGCTAATTGCCTTTAACTCAAGCAATGGCGCTCTGGTTTGGGAAGCGCGCATAGCACTGCCAAAAGGTCGTACTGAGCTGGAGCGCATGGTGGATATCGATGGCCAGCCGCTGTTGGTCGGCGATGTGATTTACGCCGTGACCTACCAGGGCAGGCTGGGTGCCTTATCTCGCGGCACTGGCCGCAGCCTGTGGTTCCAGGACAGCTCATCCCACTCGTCTCCGGCCCACAGCGACGGTAAAATATTTGTCAGCGAAGCGGGAGATACAGTGCGCGCCTTTAAAGCGGGCAGTGGCCAGGTAATATGGAGCAATGAGCAGTTGTTTTTACGTCGTTTAACCGGCCCGGCCAAACTTGCAGGCACCATGGCAGTAGCCGATGCCGAGGGTTATTTGCATCTGCTTGACCCCACCGATGGCCACTTTGTGGGCCGGGTAAAGGTTGATGGCAGCGGTGTTAGTGCACCATTACTCAGCCTGGGTGACAGCCTGATCGTACAGTCCAATAGCGGTACGCTCAGCGCCTACAAACTCAATTAGCTCACTCAGAAACTGGGGGGTGAGCAGGCCGTGATCAGTTCGCAGGGGTCGCGGCCAACGTTTTTAAAATGATGGGGCACAGAGCTTTTGAAATAATAGGCATCCCCAGTTTTGAGTACCTTTTTCTCTTCCCCCACCTGCACCTCAAGCGAGCCACTTAAAATAATCCCACACTCCTCACCCTCGTGCTGAATTGCGTGCTTGCCGGTATGGGCGCCAGGCTGGTAGCACTCCTTCATCATCTGTATAGACTTGTTGTGCAGATGATTGCCTACCTGCAGATAAGACACTCCACCTTCTCCCAGTTGCAGTAATTTATCGGCACTAAAGAACACCTGATCGGTAAAACTAAAGTCATCGGCAAAGAAATCGCTCAGGCTGATGGGTATGCCCCCCAAGACCTTTTTCAGCATGCCTACAGTGGGGTTTAGAGCACCTGACTCAATTTGGGAAATGGTGGCATTGGCCACACCAGATGCCTTGGCCAGCTGGCGCTGGGACAGGCCGGTTTTACTGCGAATCTCGCGCAGGCGGGCTCCGGTTTCGCTATCCATGGACTATGACCTCTAAAATGCAAATTATGTTTAGTATAGTAAACACTTAATTACTAAAAGTGAATAAAATCAGTAGCTTAATAAAATTAGGGTAACTGCTTGTTTAACATGCCATAGAGGTTTTAAAGTCTCATCATTACCAGCCATTTGTACAGAGACCTAACATGAAACAGCAGCCTTCACAGACAGCTATGGATGCCTACTGGATGCCCTTCACCGCCAACCGAGACTTTAAACAGTCTCCGCGCCTGATTGCCTCTGCCCAGGGCCACCATTACATCAGCAACGATGGGCGTAAAATCTACGACGGTTTTTCCGGTTTGTGGACCTCGGGTATTGGCCACTGCCACCCCAAAATTGTCGAAGCTGTGCAAAAACAGGTGGGTGAACTAGACCTGTGCATGGGCTTCCAGCTCGGCCACAACAAAGCCTTTGATTTAGCAGACAAACTCACCAATCTGGCCCCCGAAGGTTTCGATCACGCCTTCTTCACCAACTCCGGTTCCGAGTCCGTCGATACTGCCCTTAAAATTGCTCTCGGTTACCATCGTGCCCGTGGTGATGCCAGTCGCACCCGGCTGATCGGCCGTCAGCGGGGTTACCATGGCGTCAACTTTGGCGGTATCTCGGTGGGCGGAATTGGCCCCAATCGCAAAATGTTTAGCGCAAATCTTATTAATGGCGTTGACCACCTGCCCCATACCCACAATCTGCAACATGCGGCCTTTAGTCATGGTCAGCCTGAGTGGGGCGCCCATCTGGTCGAGGAGTTGGAAACTTTGGTGGCGCTGCACGATGCTAGCACCATTGCCGCGGTGATTGTGGAGCCAGTGGCCGGATCCACCGGCATATTGCCACCTCCTGTGGGATACCTGGAGCGTCTGCGAGAAATCTGTACCAAGCATGGGATTCTGTTGATTTTTGATGAGGTGATTACCGCCTTTGGCCGCGTCGGCGCGCCCTTTGCCGCCCAGCGTTTTGGCGTAACCCCGGATTTGATTACCACGGCCAAAGGGCTGACCAACGGGGTGATTCCCATGGGCGCTGTATTGGCCACAGAATCTATCTATCAGGCCTTTATGCAGGGTCCGGAGCAGAGTATTGAGTTATTTCACGGCTATACCTACTCCGGTCATCCGGTTGCTGCGGCTGCCGGATTAGCCACGCTGGATGTCTATCAGCAAGAGGGTAGCTTTGAGCAAGCTCGGCAACTAGAAGGCCTGTTTGCCGAGGCGATTCATCAGTTTGACGATCATCAAATGGTGATTGATGTGCGTAATCTGGGCCTGATGGGCGCTATTGAATTAGCGCCGCGCGAGGGTGCCCCTGGTGCCCGGGGTCTGGATGCCCACAAGCACTGTTTCTGGGATGAGGATCTGGTGATTCGCAATGGTATGGATATTTTGCAGTTTTCACCCTTCCTGAACTCCAAGGCAGATGATATCCACAGTATGTTTGACGCTGTGCGGCGCGTATTGGATAAAATCACTTAATGTTAAGCTGAGCAAAACACAGTAGAATGCCGCACTTGAAACCTGCGGCATTTTTTATTCCATGATTCCTGTTATCGCCCTGGTAGGGCGCCCTAATGTTGGCAAGTCCACGTTGTTTAATCGACTCACCCGCAGTCGAGACGCGCTGGTGGCTAACTATTCCGGTCTGACTCGCGATCGTAAATATGGCGATGGCGAAATGTACAACCGCCGCTTTATGGTGATCGACACCGGCGGTATCAGTGGTGAGGAAGAAGGCATTGATGTGGGTATGGCTGAGCAGTCGCTGCTGGCCATGGATGAAGCCGATATAGTGCTGTTTATTGTCGACTGCCGCTCAGGGATTATTGCCGCCGACTATATGATTGCCGAGAAGCTGCGTCAGAAAAATCGCAAGGTTTATCTGGTGGCCAATAAGATCGATGGTTTAGATCCCGCAGAAGCGCTGGCCGATTTCTACCAGCTGGGTTTTTCCGGCATGTTCCCCACCACAGCCACCCATGGTCGCGGCGTGCGCTCAATGATGGAAGAGCTGCTGGAGCCATTCCCGGAATATGTAGCTCCGGATAATAGTGGTTTAAACAGTATCAAAATTGGTGTGGTAGGTCGCCCGAATGTGGGTAAGTCGACACTGGTCAACCGCCTGTTGGGCGAGGATCGAGTGGTGGTCTATGACGAGGCCGGCACCACCAGAGACAGTGTCTATATAGATTATGAGCGCCATGGTCAGGAGTACACGCTGATCGATACGGCGGGGGTGCGCAAGCGCAAAAATATCAAACTGGCGATCGAAAAGTTCTCCATTGTTAAAAC
>JAYPYO010000064.1:10336-12506 GCA_038135995.1 Porticoccaceae bacterium | reverse complement strand
GCCTGGGTACATAGTCTGCTGGCTTGAAGTGGCAGAATATATTGGCAAAGGAGTCGCCTTTTAGCGGGTAGGGGCGCCCATGGGTCAGTCTGCCGCCTTCATAGAAGATAATCTCTCCAGGCTTAAGCAAAACCTGGTGGCGACGATAGTAATTATCGTCAATGACCAGGGGCCAATCTTCATCTACCTGCTGGTCAATATTGATAATCGCGCTAATAATATGGGTTTCCAGACGATCCTGATGGCATTTAAGCACAGCGCCGCGGTGATAAACCCTTATGCCATAGACATAGGTAGGCAGTAACTCTTTGCCGCACCATTGCTCCATCATAAGTTTAAGCGCGTTGTGAATCTCTGTTCGCAACCCATCGCTTAAGTCTATCAGAGAGCTAGCCTTGGTCTTTTTTGGGGCTGAGTTGGAAATAAAGTCGCCTGGCACAACTTCTTCTTCTAGTGTCTCTTGATGGCTCGAATAGAATTGTTGGATTTTCTCTAGCATCTCTCTGGGAAGCCTGGCTTTACTGAAGCCTGCAGCTGTGTAGTTGGGGATAAAGTCATTTGCTGATCTGGCAAACATAGGCGGCTGCTCTGGGAGGCGGCTTTTGCTGCGAAACCATTTGGTGATAATTGCTTTATACCCTTTAAGCACAGGCTGAGCATGATGCATGGTATTGGGGTTGGGTGACCCATCCGGATTTAAACTGGACCAAATAACCGCGAGGCCCTGCACAGGCCTAAAATCGTGACCAATCTTGGTAAAGCTGGTTATACCCCCCTCTTCAACCGTATTTAGATAAATCATAACGGTGAAGGTGCGCTGCCCCATCTTGGCGCCATGCTCAGCGATCTCATGTTCTTCGAAATAGTCAGTATGGGGCTTAAACTCCTGCCCTACAGAGTAATGCTGTCCTTGAATGCCCTCGGAATAGGATTCATCCACACCCAGAAGCTTGCAAATTCGTTGATCTACCTCTTCGATCAGGGAGTCATCTATTGTGCCTAAGTCGCAGGTTCTGCTGGTGCGAAAAGCGGTGTCAGCCTCAAAGCTGGTGAGCTCAGAGGGCCTGAGTTGGGACTCTATAGCGGCGATAATATGCTCGCATTCGTGGTTATTTAGAAAGTTTTCGACAGTGTAAAGCTGGATTGAGTCTGAGTTAAATGGCTTGCCATTGGGTATAAAAAGATTATCAGAGGCAATGGGCTGCCCATAATTATCGGCAACCACCTGGTTTTTCTTGGTTTGCGCGGCATCAAATGGATTAACCAGCTGGTCGACAGGTATAGTGGGCTCAAATTGCATTTGTTGCTGGATAGCCTGATAGCTGTAGCCTTCGTCCAGTAGAATTTTGAAAATACCGTTCTTGTCCTGACCGTTGTCTACATTGGTCTTGATCCAGTTCTGCCAATCAGTATTAAATTCGGTTTTCATCTGTAGTCCACATTTAACCTATTTGTAATAATTTAGTGCGATCTTTGTCTGTTAAGTTAGAGTGATGCCAGTTTAGTGGCGACTTTTACTGATGCCAATATTATGTTTGCCTATGCTTGCGTTTATTTGTTGCGGATTGACTACAGTCTATATTTCAAGTGTCTCCAAAATATGTTGCACAATTAGGCAAATAAAGGATATAAATAGGGTTGAATGTAGAGAGAATTCGGCAATTAGTGTTGCAACAGCATATTTGGCTGCGTATCATCACTCTAGTTTTATGCATTACTGATTACTTCGCTGTTTTAGTTCCATGGAGAGAACAAATTATGTTTAAGAAAAAAGATATCGCTATTGCTGTCGCATTAGCCATGACAGTATCGCAACCGGTGTTAGGCCAGGGCGAAACAGCGGCCGCTGATTCAGGATCAGCAAGCGGCTCAAGTACTACAACGCCTTCAGGTTCTTCAGCTTCGGGCTCAGCAGCATCAGGAGCTGCAGGTACGGGTGCAGCAGAGGCAGGCACGGGTGCAGCAGGCGCGGGCGCAGGTGCAGGTGCAGCAGCAGCTGGAACAATCGCAGGCGTGCCCATCGCAACAGCAATAGCAATAGGTGTGGTAGGTGCGGCTGTAATCGCTGACGCTGTTGACAACGGTGGATCTCCGACACCGACTCCGACACCGACTCCGACTCCGACTCCGACTCCGACTCCGACTCCGACTCCGACTCCGACTCCGACTC
>JAYPYO010000064.1:0-10236 GCA_038135995.1 Porticoccaceae bacterium | reverse complement strand
GGTACTACGGGTACAACAGGTACTACGGGTACAACAGGTACTACGGGTACAACAGGTACTACGGGTACAACAGGTACAACAGGTACTACGGGTACTACGGGTACTACTTCGACTTCTGGAACAACCTCTACTTAAGCTTCAGGCTTAACCTGAGTGTAGATCGGAAGGGGTAACTGACGTTGCCCCTTCCTTTTTTTGGATATTGAGTAAACCAAAGTGGTTAGAAGCAAAACTAAAGCATTACTGACATCTGTTTCGCTCCTGTTTTGCTCGGGGTTGCAAGCCTCCGACTACGGCACCACCGGTTTAATCGATATTCCAACGGCTCGTATGGCCTCGGACGGCGTTCTTACAGCTACTGCGGCTATTCAGTCCAGCACCAATGCCTATTCAGTGACCTACCAAGTTTTACCCCGACTCGAGGGAACCTTTCGCTACACCGGGTTTAATGATTTTTTCTTGTATGACCGAAATTATGAGGCCAAGTTGTTGCTCTTAAGAGAGCAGGAACTGATGCCCCAGTTGGCGGTAGGAATCCGTGACCTGGTTGGTACTGGTGTATTTGGCTCAGAGTATTTAGTTGCCTCCAAGAAAATCGGCAATTTTGATGTGACATTGGGAATGGGTTGGGGGCGTTTGGCGGGAGATGGGCTGGCGTCTAACCCCCTTACTTCAATTTCTGAGTCTTTTAGAGTTCGAAATAATGATGTTGGCAGGGGTGGAGAGTTATCCTCTGGAGCATTCTTCAGTGGCAGTGAGGTAGGTTTGTTTGGTGGCATTAGCTATCAACTCGACAATATACCTTTGGCAATGAAGCTGGAATACAACCCTGACCAGTACGATTTGGAAAAGGGCAATGCTAGTGAATTCAAGATCAAAAGCCCCTGGAGCGCTGCAGTTAGTTGGGAAGCGCTGCCAGGCATCAAGCTATCTTTGTCTCATCAGCATGGCCAGGAGTGGGGATTCAGCATTGCAGCCGCTCTGGATACAAAGGCGACCCCCGCCCGCAGGCCGCTTAGGCCAATAAAATCCAGCGCAGACTTTGCGCCCGAGGACCTGCCGCCTATGCTCAATAAGGCCAGCTGGTACGATATGTTGCTCTATGATGTTGAGCGCTCTGGCTTGGTTCTAGTGGAGGCTACCATAGACCCAAAAACCCAGATGGCAACCCTGGTTATGGGAAACAGGGATTATCCGATTTGGGCTGATGCCATAGCGCGGATGACAACGCTTGCAGACCTGCACCTGCCCTCAGAGGTGAGATCGATGCGCTTTGTGCTAGAGGAGGAGGGGCATCAGGTATTTACCGCTCCGGCCTATAGACCTTCGCGCCAAACAATAAGCTACCATCAGTATCAGCAGAGGGATTTTGATCTTTTAAGGGCTGATTCGCCGCAGCCGCCTCAGCATCGCACCGGCTTTGATCAGAAAAAACTTTTTATCGATGTAGGCCTGTCAAGCCGCCTTCAGTTATTTGATCCCGATGACCCAGCCCGTTACCAACTCTACGGCAAGCTGGGCATTAGCGCTGCGCTGCCAAAAAACTGGTCGCTTAGAGGTGAGTATGCCATTGATATAGCCAATACCTTTGATGAAAGCACCCGCAGATCAGACTCGGTACTGCCTCATGTGCGTTCCGATATTGTGGAATATTTGCAGCAGGGGGCGACAGGCCTTGAGTCTCTGTACCTGGACAAGCGAGGGACCCTGGTGCCGCAACTTCACTATCGGGTTTTTGGTGGTGTGCTGGAGCAAATGTATGCTGGCGCCGGTGGCGAGATACTATACCAGCCCCATAAGTCACGACTGGCCTTTGGTCTCAGTGGCAGCTGGGTGCAGCAGCGCGGTTACCAGCGCAATCTCGACCTTCTGGACTATAAAACAACCACAGGCTTTGCCAGTGCCTACTGGGCTTCACCATTTTATAACTTAGATTTTGCTCTGCATGCAGGTCGTTACCTAGCTAAGGACAAGGGCGCGACATTGGAGGCGCGACGTACCTTTGCCAATGGTTGGATGGTGGGACTATGGGCTACCATAACAGACGTGCCCTTTGACGATTTTGGTGAGGGTAGCTTTGATAAGGGGATGTTCTTTAAAATCCCTTTAAATGGTGTTTTTGGTGGCAGTGGTCGGGGCAGTTACAGCAATAGAATACGGCCTATCCAGAGAGATGGTGGTGCCCGGCTGGAGGACTTTAGTGGTGATATTTGGTGGAATCTGCGGGGCGTAGGCTATGATGCTCTGCAAGAACACAAAGACAGGGCTGTGCCATGACAGGATTCCGCTGTTTTTGGCTGCTGATGCCTCTATGTCTGATTTTGTCGGGATGTTCAATCCAGTCCAGCCAGTTAAATGCCGTGTTGGGGATGTTTGATAAAGCATCGGTGCCATTTGATGAAAATGGTTGGCTGGTTGAGTTTGCCGATTACAGTGCCACTGTCTATCCGGTGATTGTTGATCAGGGAACGCTTTTTTCCAATCAACTGGGCGACGTTATTCTGTTTGATGGCTGGATGGTGCCTGAGGTCTCTGGTTTGGGCCGCCGCCTAAAGCGGCTAGTTGATGATAATGATGGCGCTAGGCGCTATATGTATGGCAATAGATTTGTTGCTCAGCACCATTGCGATCCATGGCAGTCTGAGCAACAATCTGGCATGATTCGTTACAGCCAGGTCTGCTGGGGCCAGCGTCAATACAGGAATATGATTCAGGTGAATGACGCCGGTCAGATAATTTTGGTGATTCAAAATATCGACGGCGGCGATCAGTATTTAACACTACGAAAAAAATAGCACATTAACTAGAGATTGATTTATGCATTTAAGAATAACCAGGCTTCTTTGGCCAATTGCGCTGCTGGCTGCCTCTATGGCTGTTTCCAGTATTGGATTTACCCAGGATTTAACTGAAGCCAAGGCTATTTGTAATGATTTAAGTGCTGAAAATCGGGCCATGGCCCAGGCTGCAGGTTATGATGTCGATCAGCTGTGCCGCAGCCTCAATAAAACATCTACAGTGGGTAAAGATCGTCAAGAGTTCAACCCAGCAATGCCACGCCCAACCATTTCCTCGCCCTACGGTAAATCTGATCGTGAGATGGGTGAGATGGGTGAGATGGGTGAGATGGGTGAGGAAGACCTTAATTCTTTCGAGCTGGGTAAAAAAGATCTTAAGCCCTTTGGCTATGATCTGTTTGCCAATGTCCCTGATACCTTTGCATCATCTGCCAATATTCCGGTCTCATCGGACTATCTGCTGGGGCCGGGCGATGAGCTTGAAATATTTTTCTATGGCAAGCTAAACCAATCCTTCACTGTAGAGATAAATCGCGATGGCCAGGTTGATTTTCCTGAGCTGGGCCCGGTTGTACTGGCAGGCTTAACCTTTGGTGAGGCCAAAGAGCTGCTGCGATCGCAGGTAGCCTCAAAGATTATAGGTACTCAAATCAATATAAGCATGGGTGCGCTGCGGTCGATCCAGATATTTGTGCTGGGTGAGGCCTATAAGCCTGGCGCCTACATGGTGTCGTCGCTTGCTACCATTACCCATGCGTTGATGAGTAGCGGTGGTGTCAGTGATATTGCTTCGCTGCGCAATATAGAGCTCAAGCGAGCTGGCAAAGTTGTGGCTAGGCTCGATTTATATGAGTTGCTACTGTTCGGTGATACCAGCGGCGATGTCCGGCTGCAATCCTCAGATGTGATTTATATCCCTACGGTGGGTGATTTGGTGTCCATTGGTGGAGAGGTGCTAAGGCCCGCCATCTACGAGCTAAAGGGGCAGACCAAGGCTCAGGAGTTGCTGAAACTTGCCGGTGGCATGAATTCCACTGCTTATGGCAAAGAAGCAAAGATTGAGCGCGTTAATGGCAGTGGTTTTATGACGGTCGTTGACATAGATCTGACCAGTGCCTCTGGAGAAGGCATATCTCTGGTTGCAGGAGACTATCTGCATATAGGCGCTGTTACCGACTTTAAAAGAGATATTGTTTCTACAGAGGGCTACTTTAATCATCCCGGTGATTTTGCCTGGCGTGCAGGTATGCGTGTATCTGATTTGATTAATTCTGTGGACCAGTTTCCCCCGGATGTGGACTTGGATTTTGGTCTTTTGGTTAGAGAGATCGCTGGCGGGCTGGGGTTGGAGGCATACAAACTGGATATTAGAGCTGTGCTCAGCGATCCGGACAGTGCAGCTAACAGGGAGCTGTTGTCTAGGGATAGACTATTGGTATTTGCTGCCTTTGAAGATAGAGCGGAGATATTGGAGCCAGTGTTGGAGCAGTTGAGGCTTCAGTCGAGGTTGGGCGGCTCGGGTAAAGTGGTCACTGCCAGAGGAGAGGTCAGGTTTCCTGGGGATTACCCCCTGATTGATGGAATGACCATGGCAGATCTGATTGCCGCTGCTGGAGGTTTGACCGAAGGTGCCTATAAATATTCCTCAGAAGTATCAAGAACCGACTTTTCTGACCCAGAGAGAGCTGCGACAGTATCGATTTCGGTTGCCTTAACTGATAATGCTGGAGCCAATTTTGTACTTAGCCCGCTGGATAATGCTCTGTTTAAAACTGTCCCCGATTACCGGGACCAGTCTATTATTACCCTGGCAGGTGAAGTTAAGTTTCCTGGCGAGTATCCCTTCGCCCGGGGTGAGACATTGACCTCGGTTATTGATCGCGCTGGCGGTTTCACTGATCTGGCGTTTACCTCCGGAGCAATCTTTACCAGAACGGCATTAAAAACCAGAGAGGAACAGGAGTTAGAGCGGCTTGAAAAAAAGCTGACAGAGGAAGTAAAAGCAGAACAGTTGCGTGCCGCTAATGCTGATGTAAAGGTCGATGCCGAGGCTGATAGACTTCGCCAGGAAGCTCTGGATCAGTTGGGTAATGCAGAGGCCGTTGGCAGGCTAGTGATACCTCTGCAAAATATAGTAGACGGTATTGCCGATGATCTGGTATTGGAAGATGGTGATGCATTGTCGATCCCTGGTTTCCGTCAGGAGGTCTCGATTGTGGGCGAAGTGCAGCAGCCAACCTCATATCTGTATAGCCGTGGCTTAGCTGTCCAGGACTATATAGATCTTAGTGGTGGTGTGCTTAAGTCTGCTGACAAAAAGGGTGTTTACCTGGTTAAGGCCAGTGGTCAGGTGATTATGCCAAAACGGTCTCTATTTAGATTTGGCAGCAAAAATGCTGTGGTTGAGCCTGGCGACACTATTGTTGTGCCGCTTGATACAGATGATAAAAAATTGAGCGGTATCTCTTTGCTGACTGAGGTGAGTCAGATTGTTTATCAGCTATCTTTGGGTGCTGCGGCGATCAACTCGCTTAATAAATAATGGGTTGTAAGCTCTGGGCTTACTCAAAGTGGTAAAATAAGGGACTTGGAAGAGGAAATGGCTGTGCAAAGCGAACAAAGACCGGCTGAACAGTATGATGATGAGATTGATCTGCGAGAGTTATTTTCAGTTCTCTGGGCGGGCAAGAAGCTGATTGTGGGTATAACCGCTATCTTCGCTCTGGTGGCTGTTTTTTATGCGCTCTCAATTCCCAACCAGTATCGAGCAACGGCGATAGTCTCACCGGCTCAGGATAGTGGGGGTGGGCTGTCAGGAGCTCTGGGGCAGCTCGGTGGTTTGGCCTCTCTAGCCGGAGTCAGTATCGGGGGTGGAGAAAGCAGTGAGGCTCAGGTGGCACAAGAGATTATGCGTTCCAGAGGCTTTATTGAAGAGTTTATTAGTGAGAATAATCTAGCTGTTGAAGTTTTTGCTGCCGAGGGCTGGGATATGGCTATTAATCAGCTTGATATTAATAGTGATCTCTATGATATTGGCTCGTCTCAGTGGGTGCGGGATATACCCGCGGGTAAAGCGCTTATCCCGTCTGGTTGGGAGTTATTCGAAAAATTTTCTGACATGTTTTCGGTGTCTGAGGATAAAAAGACTGGGATGGTTTCTATTTCGGTGGAGTACTTCTCACCCCAACTTGCAAAGGAATGGGTCGATAGGCTTGTTATTGGCATCAACCAACATATGCAAAGCCGCAAGCTAGAGAAGGTGAATATTAATATTCAGTATCTTGAAGCCCAGATTCAGAAGACCTCTATTGCTGAAATGAGAGAAGTGTTCTACACCATTATCGAAGAGCAGATAAAAAGTAAAATGCTGGCTGAGGCAAGTCCGGAATATGCCTTTGTTACTGTTAGTCCGGCTATGGTGCCCGAGGAGAAGTCTCAACCGAAGCGTGCCTTGATCTGTATTTTGGGTTCGCTTCTGGGTGGTATGTTGTCAGTTTTATGGGTTCTGGTAAGGCATTACACTCGATCCACTGCAGTCGCGATGGGTCAGTGATTATGGTTTATTCGACTGTCTGCCAGGCTGGCTTGTAGTGGGTTAGATATGATACTTGGGAATTTTACAGGGCAGAATTTAACCAAGCTACTGATGCTGCTCGTGGTAGTTGTGTTGCTGTTTGGTTACTTGGGCATATTGATGCTGTGCGCCATGGAGTGGTTGACTAGGGCAAAGTATGCAACCGAAGCCTCTGGCAAGCATGGTATATCGAGTGAAAATGCCTCGCGGCTGGGCGGTGCTCTGCTGGCGATAGCTTTCGGACTGGCGGTCCTGAATGGTCTTCTATTTACCGATGTGGTTGTGTCCTCTACTGACATTAGATTTGCTAGTGCTATCATAGTGCTGACATCCTTTGTTGGCCTGCTGGAAGATATCAACAACGGTATGCTGTCTCCGAGACTAAGGCTGTTGCTGCTGTCTGTTATCTTTGTTTTCGCTTTTTTGTACGATCCCTTCCTGATGCCTGGGTACAGCACTCACAGCTATCTGGGACTTTTGGTTTCGATTCCATTGCTGGGTGCTTTACTGTGCGCAGCCTTTACAATCGGTTTTATAAACGCTGTAAATATGGCTGACGGCGCGAATGGTCTAATGCCTGGCATTGCCTTGATATCTTTTTTCTGCTTTTCTGTTCTGAGTGGCTCAATGTCATGGGTATGGAGCATTCTGACTTATGTAGTAGCGACATTTACGCTGTTTAATGTGGTCTCTGGTAGGTTATTTTTAGGAGACTGTGGATCCTATGCCATTGGAGTGCTCGCGGTCCTTGGGTCGTTCTCTGGAATTAACAATGGTATTTTATCAGTTGGATTCCTTGCCGCTCTATTCAGCTACCCCTGTATTGAGATGGTGCTCAGTCTCTACAGGCGAAATAAAGCCGGACGGTCACCCTTTTTGCCAGACAACGACCATTTTCATAACAGGCTCAACCATTTTCTCAAGTCTCGATTCAGCACCGCCTTGCTGGCGAACTCGGGAACCGGTCTGGCTATTTCCTGCGCCACTTCAGGCACTGTGGTAAGTCTTCTTATGTTAGATATCTTGCCTATGGATCACGCAGGCTGGTGGTATGTATTTGTAGGCTTGGCTGGTTTGCACATGGCGCTGTTTACTCTGTTGGGGAACAGTGCGCCAAGGTCGGTTCAGTTTGTGGCAGCAAGTACAAGCCATGAGGACCCAGCCCGTGTTTGATGAGAGTTTCGCCAGGGCCAAACACCAGTGTGCCGCTGCTCAGTCAGTGGGCGAGAAATAAATCTATGTTGCGAATAGTGTTTCCGTTCACAATTGGTCTGTTGTTAATGATGCTGGGAATTCTCGAGTCGTCACACCTCTCTGGCAGAGCAGTAGAAATCGGCCACGACGCGGTTCTGGAGAGAGAAAACACCAGGGAGCAGATTATAAAGCTGGGGATTTTTGGTGCATCCTTAACCGAGGTTCTGGTAAGGCGGGGCGAGGATACAGTCATTTTTCTGGGTAAAAAGCCTAGAAATGTAGCGCCTCTTCAAAAAGACACAGCCACCGCTGCACCCTGACTTAAAACCTTTTTATGCATAAAAAATCACTCCAAAGCCTGACCCTCTCCATTTGGCCCTTTTCTAGGGCGGTTAAAAAATTCTTGCTGATGCTAGTGGTGGCCTTTTATACCTTTGGTCTGACTGGTGCCGGCGCAATGTTTATAATGTCGGCGATGTCGTATGCCGCGTTCGCGCGTGATTCTTCCCTCAGCCATGGTATCAGTGCTAGCGATTCATCCCGGCTGGGTGGGGTCTCTATACTCATTACTTTTTCTGTTTTCGTTTTACTGATGACGTATTTTTCGCCCTATACGCCGGGTGTTTTGAGAGACCCTTTCTGGAGCTATTTTTGGGGTGGTATTGTGAGTTGTTGTGCCATTGGGCTGGTTGAGGATTTTAAAGCAGATGCCCTGAGCCCATTTATAAGGCTGTTACTCAAGGCTGTGATATTTGGTGGGGTGTTGTGGGCCGCACCTGTGATGGTGCCCAGTCAGATCGGTATTTTTTGGGTAGACTCGTTACTCAAAATAGATTGGCTGGCCTGGTTGCTGTGTACGGTCTTCTGTGTGGGCTTTATTAACGCCTTTAATATGTCAGACGGTGCCAACGGGCTGGTGCCCGGCATATGTCTGTGCACTTTTGTTGTGCTTTTTGACGTATACGGCCGCCCCGCTGAAGGGATACTGGTGTTTGCCTGCTCAATGTTTCTTTTATTCAATGTGGTCTCTGGCTGGTTTTTCTTAGGGGACACCGGCAGTTATGGTTTGGGCGCTATTATTGTCAGCTATGGACTTTTGGGTGTGGCCCAGGGAGATTTTTCTGCCGGCTTTATGGCCTGCTTGGTCGCATACCCCTGCATTGACTTTGTCTACAGTCTGCTGCGGCGAGTAGCCAGCGGGGTGTCTCCCTTCAGGCCTGACAATGGGCACCTGCATAACCACCTGCACAACTTCTACCGACCCTTCTTCAAGTCAAAGGTAATGTCTAATTCCCTGACAGGCCTGTCTATTAGTGGGGCAAGCTCTGGTTTGGCTCTGGCCATGTACCTGCAGTCGTCTATCCCGATCACGAGCAACCTTTGGTTCTGGCTGTTCGGCTTTCAGGCCATTCTGTACGTCACAGTTATTGGGGCGTTGGTTGGGCGACAGGGCCGTAAGGCAGCGCAGTAGCGACTGTTTTGAGATAAATTCCCGGTAAAAACCCCGCTCAATTACTCATTTTCGTATATACTGTTCATCAAGTGAACGATATGCTGTAATAGAGTCATTCTTCAACCGTGGCGGTACCTGGCGACAGGGCCGTGCGGTAGCCTGCCTGGGTGATTAATATTGAACCTGTCTGACGAGAACGCACTGCAAGCTTTAAAGTTGCTTGAAAAAAATCCCGAGTTGACTCAGCGTGAACTCGCGGCGGAGCTCGGCATCAGCTTGGGCAAGACCCACTATATGATCAAGGCCTTGATTGATATGGGCTGGATCAAGCTGGACAACTTTCAGCGGTCTAACAATAAGTGGGGCTATGCCTACCTATTGACCCCCATGGGGCTGGCCGAAAAGGCTGCCATTACGGTGCGATTCCTTGCGAGGAAGCGGGAGGAGTTTAGGCAGCTTGAGCAACAGATCGCTGATCTGAGTGTTGAGATTGAGTCTATGAAGCCCGGGGCTGGTAAGCGATAAGGGCCGTTATCAAAAATCGAAATAAAATAAATATCTAGAAAGTCTAAAATAAATGAAAAAATACCAAATCTATGGCATCGGCGCGGCGCTGGTCGATACTGAGGTCGTTGTATCGGATGAGTTCCTTGCAAACAACGGAATCGAGAAGGGTGTCATGACCCTTGTGGATGAGCCTCGTCAGGCTGAACTCCTCAGCGCCTTCAGTGCTGACAAGCACCACCTAATGAAAAAATCTGGCGGCTCGGCCTGCAACACGGTTATCGCGGCTGCAAACTTTGGTGCAAAGACCTTTTTTAGCGGCAAGGTTGCGGCTGATGATGACGGTGAGCACTTTGTGGGCGATCTTGCTGAATCCGGTGTGGCCTTCCATGCGGCTTCGCCTGAGGCGGGGGTTACGGGGAAGTGCCTGGTTATGGTCACGGATGATGCCGAGCGGACAATGAACACCTACCTCGGTGCGTCCGAGCAGCTCACCGGCAGAGAGATCGATGAGGGGGCCTTGCTTGAGTCTGAGTGGCTCTATATTGAGGGTTACTTGCTGACTGACGATGCCAGAGCGGCCTTGATAAAGGATGTCGTATCCAAGGCCAAAGAGTCTGGCGTCAAGGTGGCGCTGAGCCTTTCAGATCCCTTTGTGGCACAGATCTTTGGGAATAATCTTCGGGCTGTAATCGGTGACGGTGTCGACCTTG
>JAYPYO010000063.1:358-12661 GCA_038135995.1 Porticoccaceae bacterium | reverse complement strand
AAACCAAAAAACCTCCACAAGGGAGGTTTTTAAATTTTGGTGGGCCGTGATGGATTCGAACCATCGACCAATTGGTTAAAAGCCAACTGCTCTACCAGCTGAGCTAACGGCCCTCAGCGGAGGTGCGTACTATACTGGCCGGAAGACAAAATTCAAGCACTTTTTTTGTATCTGGTGGGGTCTTTTATTCCTGACTCCAAAAAGCCCTGTGCGCGCAATCTGCAGCTATCGCATTTGCCGCAGGCCAGGCCATCGAGACTAGCCTGGTAGCAGGAAACTGTCTGACTGTAATCCACACCCAGAGCCATGCCAGCCTGCACAATCTCGGCCTTGGTCAGGTCAATTAACGGTGCGTGAATGCTTAGCCGCTGCCCCTCCACAGCCACCTTGGTCGCTAGGTTGGCCATGGCTTCAAAAGCGTCGATATACTGCGGGCGACAGTCCGGGTAACCGGAGTAATCCACCGCATTTACGCCGAGAAAGATATCACTGGCGCCCAGCACCTCAGCCCAGCCCAGTGCAATAGACAGAAACACGGTATTGCGCGCCGGCACATAGGTCACCGGGATACCTGTTGTCTCAATCTCAGGCACATCTATAGCTGTATCAGTCAGGGCAGAACCACCAATGGTACCCAGATCCAATGCAACTACCTTGTGCTCGGCCACGCCCATGGATTGAGACACCCGCTCAGCCGCCTTGAGCTCCGATCGATGGCGCTGGCCATAGTCAAAACTCAGGGTATAACAGTCATAGCCCTGATCCAGAGCCATAGCGAGTACAGTGGTTGAGTCCAGCCCACCAGAGACCAGAATAACGGCTTTTTTTGACATGCTTTGACCTAGTGCCCGGGCTGATCGCCCCAGATAAATTTATGGGTTTGCAGCTGCATTCTAACACTGAGCCTATCCTGCAGTATCCATTCTGCCAACTGTTTTGGCGCTAGCTGGCCCTGACTGGGTGAGAACAAAATTTCTGCAGCGCGCTCTGCCAATCCCAGCTCGTCCATCTTCAGGCAGCTCCAGTCATAATCCTGACGATCGCAGATCACAAACTTAACCTCGTCATGGGGTAATAGCAGAGCAATATTTTCATACAGATTGCGATGAACTTCGCCGGAGCCTGGGGTTTTTAAATCCAGTATCTTAACGACTCGCTGATCCACATCATCTACCGGCATGGCGCCACTGGTTTCAAGAGATACCCTGTAACCGGCATCGCAGAGCTCCCTGAGCAGCTCTATACACTGTGGCTGAGCCAGGGGCTCGCCTCCGGTTACCGTGACATGGCGCGCACCATTGTCGTGCACTCTGTCCATGATCGCACTGAGGGCCATTTTCTGGCCACCTTCAAAGGCATAGGCAGTGTCACAGTAGCCGCAGCGCAACGGGCAGCCGGTCAGCCGCACAAAGGTCGTGGGCAAACCTGCGGTACTAGTCTCACCCTGCAAGGAGTGAAAGATTTCGGTAATACGCAGTTCAGACATAAAATATTCGGGTTAGAAATTATTATCCAGGTAGGCGCGTGCCTTGCGGGCCACACCACCGGTGCTGCTGGCCGCAGTTTCAAGCAATTGGCGGGCGCGGGCATCTTCACCTAACTGGTGATATATCTTGCCCAGTTTAAAGCGCGCATCCATGGCCTTGTTATGCAGCGGATGCTGGTCTACCACAGCGGTGAATGACTGGCGAGATAGCTCGGCCTGATCCTGCAGTAGATAGATTTCGCCCAACCAATAATAGGCATTGGGTACATAGGGGCTGCCGGGATAATCGACAATATGCTGTTTAAAGGCCAGAGCTGCACCATTGATATCGCGCTGCTTTAACAGTAGACCAGAGGCCTTGTCATAGTCTGCCTTCATAGTTGCGCTATCGGCAGTGTTGGCCATCGCAGTTAGGGGCTCGTTGGTGGAGGCGCCGGTTGAGGGCATTACCGTTTCACCACCAAAACTTGCGCCAGCTGGCGCGGTAGAACTGGCATTACTGGCAGCCGTACCAGGTACCTGAGCACTGAGTCGGCGATCAATATCCAGATAATCATCCATCTGCCGTTGCTTAAGCTGCTGTAACTCGTAGTTGAGCTCCTCAACCATACCCCGCAGCATCTGCACCTCTTCCTGCAGCACCTGCATCTGATAATAGCGGTCGCCTGAGCCATCCACTGCCCTGTCCGGCGCATCCATAGCCACAGGCACTGTGCCATTAGGGCCGGAATCTGTCTGACTATTAAGATCAACAATAGGCGTCAGATTTTGCCCGACAGCATTGACCGCAATCAGGCTCAGTGTAATCAGTATCGCAAGAGAAGATTTCATAATAAGTGGTATCAGTTTTCCAGTTATGGCCAAACGCAGAAACGGCCAGAGTTGATATCAACCCCGGCCGTACAGGAACAGCTGCACGCTGTTAAGCTGCCCTCTAAGCTACTATAGACCATCGCTGGCCAGTAAGTATTACTTCAGCTCAACGCGACGGTTCAGGCTCCAGGCACCTTCGTTGCTACCGTAAGACGCTGCGCGCTCCTCACCATAGCTGATCACTTCGATCAGGCCGCCTGACACGCCCTGCAGTACCAAAAACTCTTTGACCGCATTGGCGCGACGCTCGCCCAGTGCCATGTTGTACTCACGGGTACCGCGCTCATCGGCATGGCCTTCAAGGCGCACGCTGCGAGGGCTGCTGTTCAGTGCTGCTGCGTGCTCCAGCAGAGCTGCGCGAGATTCAGGCTTGAGCAGTGCTTTATCGAAGTCAAAGTAGAACACTGTGTCTGCCGAGGTAGTAACCTCTGTATCCTCAATGGCTGAGGTATCAACCTGACCAGTCTGAACTGAAGTGTCTTCAATCTCAGTAGTCTGTTCAACCGGGGCAGAGCTACAGCCCGCCAGTACCATTGAAAATAAAATTGTGGCCAGGCCAGTCTTGTTAAACGAGGTATTCATATTAACTCCTGTGAGTTACTAGTATTAAAAGAAACTTCTAGCGCAAAAACGGCGACCAGGCCGGTTCTCGCACATCTCCATTCTTGGCTGGCAGCACGTAGCGAACTCCAGCATCCAGTGAAACCGCCGCTAAAACCCCGCGATCGCCCTGCTTTGTCGCGTACATTAACATAGCTCCGTTAGGTGCGACAGTAGGCGACTCATCTAATCTTGTCTGCGTGAGTTCGATCATTCGGCCCGTTTGCAGATCAAAAGACGCGATATGGAAGGTGTTGGTCTCTCGATGCACCAGAGCCAGGGTGCGGCCGTCCGGCGCCAAACTGGGCCGAGCGTTGTAGTTACCCCTAAATGTTAGGCGTTCTGTAGCCCTTGTGGCAACATTTAATTTGTAAATCTGGGGCGTTCCCCCTCGATCTGAGGTAAACAACAGGGTTTTTCCGTCCGCCATCCAGGTCGGCTCGGTATCAATGGCAAAATGGCGGGTTAAACGGGTAAATTTGGCGGTCTGTAAATCCAGGGTATAAATCTCCGGATTACCGTCTTTAGAGAGCACCAGAGCCAGTTTTGTGCCATCTGGTGACCAGGCGGGGGCACCGTTTAAACCGGTAAAGTTGGTTAGCTGCTGGCGCTTGGCAGTAACCAGATTTTGGCGGAATATAGCTGGCCGACCAGTCTCAAAGGACACATAGGCCAGCTCCTTGCCATTGGGGGCCCAGGACGGCGACATAATCGGTTCCGGAGATTCCAGCATCAGCTTTTCTCGAGCGCCATCGGCATCAGCAACATGCAGGCGATAGATAAATTTGCCATTGACCCGATTGGCAGTTACATAGGCTATGCGAGTAGAAAATGCCCCGGGAATACCAGTGATCTCCTGATATACCTTGTCGCTGACCAGATGTGCCAGATCGCGCATTTCATTGGCGCGCCCTCGCACCCTATGTTTAAACTCGGTTTTCTGGGCGGTCACATTGAGCAGGCTAAACTCCAGCTCATAGCGGCCATCGTCCATCATCCCCATGGAACCAACCACCAGATACTCCGACCCCAGCATGCGCCAATCGCGGTAATAAACATCGGATGCTCGCGAAGGAAAGGCCAGCATATCGCGCCTGGGAATACTGCGGAACAGACCACTGCGCTGCAGATCTGCTTCAACAATGGCACCTATATCTTCGCTGATCGCCAAGCCATTGAGGGCAATTGGCGACACTGCGACTATGGTGGGCTGGTCATTGCCCTGGGTGACGCGAATAACCAGCTCAGCCCAGACAGTGCCAGACAGTGGCAAACCCAGCAAAACGATCAGGGTCAAACTTCGATAAAGTGATTTCAACCGGCTATCTCCAAAAAAGAACCATCTCCAAAAAACTCTCAACCCAGGTTAGAGCCTTAAATCCTGCGGGCTAAACGCTACCTTAACAATCCGAAAGTGCTTTTCAAATAGCCGCGGCTCCAGCTGCTGAATTTCTTCAAACTGCTCAGCCTTAAATGCAGCCTGCTCCACCGAGCGATCAAATGCAATATCGCCACTGGATTTCACAACGGTCACACCGACAATACGCCCGGTGGGCACCAGTCTGATCTCCAGCAGTGTTTCCATATCGCGGCGCGAACTGGGTGGACGACTCCAGTTATCCGAGAGTCTCTGGCGAATCAGCTGCATAAAACTATTGGCCACTCGCTCATCTTCCTGAGCACTAATATCCGCCTGCTCCTGAGCCAGGGTTTCAGCAAACTCGGTTTCGATACGCTTGCGCTCAGCCTCGGCGCGCTGCTGCTGCTCGAGCTTCTCTCGCTCTCTGTCGGCCCGCTGCTTTTCCTTGAGTGCCGCCAGCCGCTCGGCCTTTTTCTTTTCGGCGGCCCGGCGTTTATCCTGCTCGCGCTTTTTTGCTGCCCTGTCTACCTTGGGTTTGGGCGGCTTGGCCACAGGTTTTTTCTTAGGTGCCAGCTCGACAATTTTGGCCTCAATATACTGGGGCTGAATAATCACCTTTTTACTATCGCTCTCCCAGTTGGCCAACAGCGCCGCCACCACAGCCACATGGAGAACAATGCTAAAGAGCGCGCCGGTTGAGTAACTGGTAACCTCTCTCATATCAGTTGCTGGGTGGCTCCGTCACCAGACCCACCGAGGGTGCACCGGCCAGTTGCAACTCGCTCATCAGGTTAACCACAGCACCATAGTCAACGGCACTATCGCCCCATACCAGTATAGGTGTGGCTGGCTTCTGCCGCAGCACCTTGGACACACGCTCCTTGATCACCGCCAGAGTCTCAGTTTGATTTTTGCCCTTAACATCAATCCAGTAACTGCCATCGGCCTTGATAGAAACAATAAAGGGCTCCTTGTCCTTGGTGTCCATGGGCGCCGAGTTGGCATCGGGCAACTCAACCTTAACCCCCTGCATCAGCAGCGGCGCAGTAATCATAAACACCACCAACAACACCAATGTGACATCAATATAGGGGACTACATTGATTTCAGCGACCAGCTTGCGTTTCGGTTTTTTAAGCTTCACAACTTTGGCCTCAAGCAGAGTTAGCGGGAGTGAACCTGGCGGTGCAGAATACTGGAGAACTCCTCAGAAAAGGTCTCGTAGTTGGCGTTAATCGCCTCCACCTTAGCTGCATAGCGATTGTAGGCAATCACCGCTGGTATGGCGGCAAACAGCCCCATAGCTGTAGCGATCAGAGCCTCAGAGATACCCGGGGCCACCGTGGCCAATGTAGCCTGTTGCACCATAGCCAGGCCGCGGAATGAGTTCATAATTCCCCAGACCGTGCCAAACAGGCCAATATAGGGGCTTACCGAAGCCACACTGGCCAAAAATGGCAGATTGGCACTGAGCTTCTCATCTTCACGGCTCAGGGCCACGCGCATAGCCCGGTCAGTGCCCTCCATCACGGCATCCGGATCTGCTTTATCCATCTGTGCCAGTCGATTAAATTCCCTAAAGCCCGCGCGAAACACATTCTCTATACCGTCCACATGGCCGCTCTGCAGAGCTCTATCAGTCAGCTCCTGATAGAGCTTATTGAGGTCAACACCAGACCAAAAAGTATCCTCAAAGTCGCGAAAACTGCGCTCTGCGCTCCCTAAAAAAAGACCCCGCTGGATAATCATAATCCACGAGATCACCGAGGCTATAAACAGTATGGCCATCACCGCCTGCACCAGCAGACTGGCATTGGTCATCAGCGCTAGTATGGATAAATTTTCTTCATGCACAGCAAAGACTCCAGTTCAATTTAGCCAATATGGCTTTTTAAGGTTTGGTACATAGATTTTGGAATACCACAGGGGCGTTTATTTGTCACATTCACGCAGGCCACCTTGATATTGCCCTCCACCAGCAACTGGTCACCGCGAAACACCTGCTGACTCATCTCAAAGGTCACCCGAGCTACCTTATCAAATCTGGCGGTCACCCTGATTTCATCATCCAGCGCTGCTGGCAGGTGATAGAGCAGATCAACACTGCGCACCACCAGCTGCAGGTCGCCAAACAGCGCTGGTTTATCAAAGCCTAGACTACGCATCAGCTCGGTGCGGGCACGCTCCATATATTTGAGGTAATTGGCATAGAACACAATGCCACCGGCGTCGGTATCCTCAACGTAAACCCGAATGGGCAGAGAAAAATCAGTCATCCAAAATATCCAACTGGTCCTGCACCCGCTTGGGGCTTTTGAGTCCAAAGTGCTGGTAGGCCATGCGCGTGGCCATGCGACCTCTGGAGGTGCGCATCAGATAGCCCTGCTGAATCAAAAAGGGCTCCAGCACATCTTCAATAGTGCCGCGCTCTTCGCTGAGAGCCGCCGCCAGACTATCCACGCCCACCGGGCCGCCATCAAATTTTTCCATCAGGGTAAGCAGCAGACGGCGATCCAAGTGGTCAAAGCCACTCTCATCCACCTTGAGCATATTTAGAGCAGCATCGGCTATGGCACTGGTCACTGTGCCATCGCCTTTTACCTCAGCATAGTCTCGTACGCGACGCAGCAGTCGGTTGGCAATTCGGGGAGTACCCCGGGAGCGGCGCGCAATTTCGCTGGCGCCATTGTCGTCCACTGGCACCTCGAGAATATCCCCTGCCCGTCGCACAATGCTGGTGAGATCAGCCTCAGAATAAAATTCCAGACGCTGCACTATGCCAAAGCGGTCGCGCAGCGGCGAGGTCAACAGCCCAGCTCTGGTGGTGGCTCCCACCAGGGTAAAAGGAGGTAGATCCAATTTGATAGAGCGAGCAGCCGGCCCCTCACCAATGACAATATCCAGCTGATAGTCTTCCAGTGCCGGATAGAGAATCTCCTCGACCACAGGGCTCAGGCGATGAATCTCATCGATAAACAGCACGTCACCAGCTTCGAGATTGGTCAGCAGGGCCGCCAGATCACCCGCCTTTTCCAGCACCGGGCCAGAAGTGGTTTTGAGGTCCACCTGCATCTCGTTGGCAATAATATGCGCCAATGTGGTTTTACCCAGACCCGGGGGGCCAAACACCAGCGTATGGTCCAGCGGCTCGCCGCGCTTGCGAGCGGCCTCAATAAAGATTTCCAGCTGCTCTTTCACCGCGGGCTGGCCCACATATTCGGCCAGCGCAGTGGGCCGCAGGGCGCGGTCAAAGCGCTCTTCGCTTACGGAAATATCTGCGGAAATAAGTCGATCAGGTTCTATCATGGGGCGCCATCTCAAATTTGCCTGTAAGCATACCTTGATGACCCTGAATTTACACTAGCTTTGCTTGCCGGCTATTTGGAGACCATGCTCTTAAGTGCAGCCCTGATCAGCTGTTCGGCGCTGGAGATATCATCACTCACTGCTCTGCTGACCATCTTGGCTGCATCCTGGGGCTTGTAGCCCAGAGCAATTAATGCACTTTCGGCCTCTTCGGCGATATCTGGCTGCTTGCTGGCCACCGGGGCAACACCTGAAGCACCAGCCTCAATATCCCCGACCCTGTCGCGCATCTCTATCACCAGGCGCTCGGCGGTCTTTTTACCCACCCCGGGCAACTTCACCAATGTGGCCACGTCGTTATTGTGCACGCAGAGTGCAAACTCACTGGCCGACATACCAGAGAGAATCGCCAGGGCCATTTTGGGCCCCACACCATTGACCTTAATCAGATGACGGAACAATGTGCGCTCGCCAAGTTCGGAAAAACCAAATAGCAGCTGGGCGTCATCCCGCACCACAAAATGGGTATGCAATGTCACCGACTGACCCACCTCAGGCACTGCAAAAAAGGTACTCAAGGACACCAGCACCTCATAGCCCACCCCCTGCACATCCAGCAGCAAGTCAGGAGCCTGCTTGTCGATTACCGTACCCTGAAGTCGTCCGATCATAGCCTGTCAATTACCCTGTTATCTGGTTTATTCTATTTCAATCTGCCGCGAGCATAACCTTTGACGCCAGAGCCTGCCAGAGCACCGTTGGTGCGCCTGCTGTGGGCATGGCAGATAGCCACCGCCAGCGCATCTGCTGCATCCTCTGCAGGCGACTGGGACAGCCTCAGCATCTGCACAATCATCATCTGTACCTGGGATTTATCGGCCGCACCTGTGCCCACCACAGACTTCTTAACGCTGCGCGCCGAGTATTCCCCCACCGGCAGCTGCGCCTGCACCCCAGCCACAATGGCGGCACCACGGGCCTGGCCCAGCTTTAGTGCTGACCCCGCATTGGTGGCCACAAACACTTCCTCAATACTCATCTCCTCGGGCTGATATTGGCCAATAATCTGGCTGACCCCATCGTAGATAATATTTAACCGCTCGGGCAGCGAGCCCTCGGGCAGGCGAATAATGCCGCTGGTGACATAGCTGATTTTACTACCAACAACATCGATCACACCGTAGCCGGTGCGCCTGGAGCCTGGGTCTATGCCAATAATTCGAGTCATGGAGATACTTGTGATTTCACAGTAGCAGAGTGTTGCAACCGCACAGCGATCCGTCAACCATTAAAAAAGCCCCCTGAAATAATCTCAGGGGGCTTTTTTAGCTTAGATTAAGTGCAACCTGTAAACAGGTTGATCTCTTAGTCTTCCGCTTTTGGCTTGGCCTTGGCTTTTGGAGCTGCTTTGGCTTTAGCCTTGGGCGCAGCCTTAGCTTTGGGTGCTGCCTTGGCCTTGGCTTTTGGCGCTGCCTTGGCTTTGGCTTTGGGGGCCGCCTTGGCTTTGGCTTTTGGTTTTTCTTTAGCCGCTGGCGCTTCTTCAGCCGCAGGTGCTTCTTCTGCTGCTGGAGCTTCTTCAGCCGCTGGAGCTTCTTCAGCCGCTGGCGCTTCTTCGGCGGCAGGTGCTTCTTCTGCTGCTGGAGCTTCCTCTGCTGCTGGAGCTTCTTCTGCTGCAGGTGCTTCCTCTGCTGCAGGTGCTTCCTCTGCTGCCGGAGCTTCCTCTGCTGCCGGAGCTTCTTCTGCTGCAGGTGCTTCCTCTGCTGCCGGAGCTTCTTCTACTGCTGGAGCCTCTTCAGCCGCTGGCGCTTCCTCTGCTGCCGCTGCTTCTTCGGCGGCTGGCGCTGCTTCCTCAACCACAGCCTCTTCGACTTCTGGCGCCGCAGGCATAACGGCTTTAATCAGGCCCTCTGCCAAAAGAATCTTTACTTTTTCTTCTGCATTAACCCACTTTTTATTGGCGTCTTTTACCGCATAACGGCCATTGGCCTTTTGGTAAACAACGTATTCTTTTGTCTTCTTAATAACTTTCATCGGAATTCCTCGCTAAATGATTACTCGTTTGAGTTTAGGGTTTTATAACATTGGTTATGGATCAGCTAGCTACTGACTCAGCTCTTCCATCACCTCATCGGGAATCTGTGCATTGGTATATACGTTCTGCACATCATCCAAATCTTCCAGGCTATCGATCATATCCAACAGTTTTTCTGCCCCGGCTTTATCCAGCGGCACAGTGATATCTGCAACCATGGTCACCTCTGCATGCACGGGCTCAAAGCCGGCAGCAACCAGACCATCTTTAACATTTAAAAACTCTTCAAAACTGGTTTCTACATCCACAGAGCCATCGTCATGGGACTTAATATCTTCGGCGCCAGCTTCCAGAGCGGCATCCATCAGGGCCTCTTCATCCACACCTGGCTCATAGCTTATTTGGCCGATACGATTAAACAGATAGGCCACCGAGCCATCAGTACCCAGATTGCCTCCGCGCTTGGAGAAACCATGGCGCACATCACCTACAGTGCGATTGCGGTTATCGGTCATACATTCAACTAACACGGCGATACCACCGGGAGCATAGCCCTCATAGGTAATTTCGTCATAGTTCTCGCCCTCACCAGCGCCGGCACCGCGGGCAATCGCCTTGTCCACGGTATCGCGCTTCATATTGGCGCCCAGCGCCTTATCAACCGCTGCTCTCAGCCTGGGGTTATCGTCCGGATTGGGGCCACCAGCTTTGGCCGCCACCACCAGTTCGCGGATCAGCTTGGTAAAAATCTTACCGCGCTTGGCATCCTGTGCTGCCTTGCGATGCTTAATATTGGCCCATTTACTATGACCTGCCATCAAAAACCTCCATTGCTAAATCTTTTGTCGCCAAATCCCTGCCTACAGTCCACCAACTGCTATCAGTTGGAGGGCTTTTCTTCCTTTACTCGCAGCTTAATATTCAAGTCGCGCAGTTGCGCTGCCTCTACAGTACCAGGGGCATCAGTAAGCAGACAGGCCGCCGACTGAGTTTTCGGGAAGGCGATAACATCGCGAATACTCTCTGCACCCACCATTAACATAATTAGACGGTCGAGGCCAAAGGCCAGGCCACCATGGGGTGGAGCACCGTGCTTGAGAGCGTCGAGCAAAAAGCCAAATTTCTCAGCCTGCTCTTGTTCGCCAATACCCAGCACATCAAACACGACTTCCTGCATAGCCTGGTCGTGGATACGGATTGAACCTCCGCCCAACTCACAGCCGTTAAGCACCATATCGTAGGCCCGCGACAGAGCATTGGCCGGATCAGCCTTTAGCTCATCCGCAGAGCATGAGGGCGCGGTAAATGGATGGTGCAATGGGGTCAGTGCGCCAGTATCTGTGCGCTCAAACATAGGGAAGTCAACAACCCACATAGGTGCCCAGTCGCAGGTGTAAAGATTGAGGTCTTCACCCACCTTGCAGCGCAGTGCACCCAGAGCCTCGGAAACCACATTGGCTTTGTCGGCGCCGAAAAATACAATATCGCCGTTTTTTGCATCCAGGCGCTGCATAATATTCATGGTCACTTCATCGCCAAGGAACTTAATAATTGGCGACTGCAAACCTTCTATACCAGTCTCTATGGCATTGACCTTGATCCAGGCCAGACCCTTGGCACCATAGATACCTACAAACTTGGTGTAATCATCTATCTGTTTGCGAGAGATTTCAGAACCACCCTGCACCTTTAACGCAGCAACACGGCAGCTGGGGTCATTGGCAGGCCCGGCAAACACTTTAAATTCAATGTCCTTGAGCAGATCTTTGATCTCAACCAACTCCAGCGGTATGCGCAAATCTGGCTTGTCGGAACCGTATTTTTCCATAGCATCTGCGTAGGTCATACGTGGGAATGCATCAAACTCAACATTCATATGCTCAGCAAAAATGCCGCAGATCATAGTCTCAGTGATTGACATAATGTCCTCTTCATCAATAAAAGAGGCCTCTATATCAATCTGGGTAAATTCGGGCTGACGATCGGCGCGCAGATCTTCATCGCGGAAACATTTGGCAATCTGGTAGTAGCGATCAAAACCAGCCACCATCAACAGCTGCTTAAATAACTGGGGCGACTGGGGCATAGCAAAAAACTGACCCGGGTGAGTGCGCGAGGGAATCAGATAGTCGCGAGCGCCCTCTGGAGTGGCTCTGGTCATAATCGGGGTTTCAATATCCAAGAACCCATTGTCCACAAGGTAATTGCGAATGGACGAAGTTATCTTAGAGCGGAATCTCAGGCTGTTTTGCATCTCGCTGCGACGCAGATCCATATAGCGGTGCTTCAGGCGAACATCCTCTCCCACGGTAACATGGTCGTCCATCTGAAATGGCGGTGTCACGGCGGCATTTAGAATCTCAAGATGGGTACCATAGACTTCAATCTCACCGGTGCCCATATTGGGGTTTACCGTGGATTCGCTGCGCGCCCTTACCTTGCCTGTTACTTTGAGAACATATTCCGAACGAACCCTGTCCGCCTGCTCAAAAAACTCACCGGCATCCGGATCAAACACCACCTGCACAATGCCCTCGCGGTCGCGCAGATCGAGAAAAATCACACCACCATGATCGCGGCGGCGATCAACCCAGCCGCAAAGGGTAATTTCTTCGTCAATATGTGCGCTTCTAACTAGTCCGCAGT
>JAYPYO010000063.1:0-348 GCA_038135995.1 Porticoccaceae bacterium | reverse complement strand
TATTCCTAGGTTATTCTTGACGCCTTATGACGCCAGTCTGTTTGTTGCCTTTGGTCTCTGTATCTATTCCGCAGAGGCCGTCTTGGTATCGGCTGGTTTTTGCTCGCCGCTAATATTCTTTTTGTTACCGCTCTTAAAGTCAGTTTCGTACCAGCCGCTACCGCTAAGACGGAAACCGCCGGCGGTTAAAAGTTTTTTCAGTACGGGCAGATTGCACTCAGGGCAATCAGTCAGCGCATCATCGCTTATTTTTTGCAGAGCCTCGAACTGATGGTCACAGTCGTCACAGCGATACTCATAAATCGGCATGGTTGTTATTTCCCCAGCAAAAGCCAAACCAAACAAGGC
>JAYPYO010000062.1:0-12698 GCA_038135995.1 Porticoccaceae bacterium | reverse complement strand
CAATAAACGAACGGCATTTCAGGTGATGGACCTGATTCTCGATCTAAATGGCATTCATGCGGTTTGGGATGTAAAGGAGGCGGGGCAAAAAATAGTGTTACTGTCGCAATCCAAGCTTGACGAGGTTGATCTTGCTAAATGGCTTCGGCGCGTAATTGTGTAAAGACCTAATGTCTCTTTAAGCACGATAATTAGGCTTATCAAGCCCAGCAGCCCCACAAAGCGAGACACAGTAGCTCACCTGCTAGCACAAGCCCCATAAGTCCTATCGACGCGTTATTCAACTAACGCCAATAATCCATCCCTCCGCCGAATCATCTTCGCCAGCCTAAACCCATGCTTAACCACAAACTTAAAATACACTCCAAACCCAACTAACCACAGCCCAAAAGAAATCGCCTCATTCTGAGGCCACACCTGCTCCAAAAACATACCCACCAGCGCACAGCCCACCGCCACCAGCAGAATACAAACCAGCGCCTGCCGCTGGCTGAGCCCTCCGCGCATCAACACATGGTGCAGATGAGTTCGATCGGCCCGAAAAGGGGATTTCCCCTTACCCATCCGGCGCAACATAGTGCTCACCATATCCATCATAGGAATTGCTACCAGCCATAATGTAGTGGCTGGGTTGATAATATTGCGCCCGCTCTGGGAGAAATAAATCATCGCAATAGCAACAGCGCAGCCCAGAAATGTACTTCCCGCATCGCCCATAAAAATCTTTATTTTCGACCTTAGCGTTAAGTTAAATACCAGAAATATCAATATGGAGGTGCACAGGAAGGCCAGTAGCAGGGTTTCACTCTCTGGTGCCTTGCCAAGGGTCAGAAAGAGCAGGCTGCCCATAGACACCAGTGTCAGGCCTCCAGCCAGCCCATCAATACCATCCACCATATTGTAGGCATTGCACAGGCCGGTAATTGCGATTGCGGTAAATGGTATGGCGAGCAAGCCCAGCTGGAGGTTACCCAGAGCAAACAGATCACCCAGAGTGGCCACTTTGATGCCTATGCTAGCAATGGCGACACCGGCCATTAACTGCACGATTAGCCGATAGGCCGCATGTAAGGGGTAGCGATCGTCCAGTGCACCTATAAAGGTCACCAAACCACATATGAGGGCAACACCAATAAAGGTCTCAGGTAGCTCCAGAAAGGCGACAGAGCCAATAACAACCGACAGATAAATAGACACACCGCCGATGAGCGGAATAGTACCCATATGGGCTTTGCGTTCTGAGGGACGATCTAGAAGTCCCATCAGGTGGGACATTGGGATCAGCGACCTAGTGATTAGGATACTGAGTACTGCAACTCCGGCAATTGATGGCAAATAGTGCATCATGGTTCTGTACTCCCTGTACAACCAGTGTTAAAGACTTGGCTCCGCCTGCTGGGCTCGAACCAGCGACCCAATGATTAACAGTCATTTGCTCTACCAACTGAGCTAAGGCGGAATCGTGTAGCGTCTTTGTGGCGCGCATTTTAGGCACGTCGCACATAGGAGTCAACAGTTTCTCACCTTATATACAAAGCTTGGCGTGTTCATCAATAATCGGCCTTTGGCGCTTGCAGACAGGGTCAAACAGTCTAAACTGCGGATATTAAAAATTATTGACCCAGTTCATGGTTTAGACAAGCCAGTGAGCCGCAGTTATCAGCCTGTTATAGGAATAATTAACTGTTTAACTGGGGTCTGAAGACTGCTTCTCAGGCCGCTATAATCCCCATTATTACAGCACCACTATCAGGACCCCAATACCTATGCAAAAGATTGTCGTGACTGCCGCCCAAGTTATTATCTGTAGCCTGTTTCTGTCGCCATTGTGGGTGCTAGCCTCTGCACCTGTCACAGACACTGAGCAAAAGATTGCCAGTCAGTTTGCGCCGCTATTTCGCACAGTCACCCAGGAGCTATCAGAAAATCAGGCCGTATACCTGACTAACCCCAGCGCCTATGCAGATTTTATTAACAGCAGGGTCAAATCCCGCTGGGATGTAGCCTCAACCACTAGTGCATTAATTGGCAAATCTCGCTTTAAGGCACTATCGCAGGTCGAGCAGAGCAGGCTGGTTGCCGCGGTGGATCGCACGCTGATGCGCTATGCTTTTGAAGGGCTAGAGCACTACACAGCGCAGATTTTCGATGTGGTAGATGTGGTGGTTAACGACAAAGGTACTCTGGGGTGGGTGCAGGTGCGTATGCAGTCCCCGGTGCTTCCAGACCTCAATCTGGATCTGTTGATAAAACGTACAGACCAGAACCAATGGAAAGCGGTAGATGTGCGTTTTAAAGGTATTACCTATGTATCCATTAAGAAACATGAGTTTCGCAGTATTATTGAAGAGGGTGGTGTCGCAGCTCTAGTCCAGACACTGAACCAAAAGAACACAGAGTTTTTTACAGCCCTGTGCAGCCAGTCATCCAAGCAACCAAAAGGCATAACCCCTTGCTGAGTGAGACCAAAATACGCCCCATACGGCCATTTAAGGTAGTCAGCGACTACTCACCGGCGGGTGACCAGCCTACAGCCATTAAAGGCCTGGTAGAGGGCCTGTCCAATGGCTTGGCAGGGCAGACATTACTGGGTGTAACTGGCTCGGGTAAGACCTTTACTGTGGCAAAAGTCATCGAAGAGGTGCAGCGGCCGACCATTGTGCTGGCCCATAATAAAACCCTGGCAGCTCAGCTGTATGGTGAGTTTAAAGGGTTTTTTCCCAATAATGCGGTGGAGTACTTTGTCTCCTACTATGACTACTACCAGCCCGAGGCCTATGTGCCTTCATCTGACACCTTTATTGAAAAAGACGCTTCGGTAAACTCCCATATCGAGCAGATGCGACTGTCCGCCACCAAGTCATTAATGGAACGTCAGGATGTTATTGTGGTGGCCACCGTATCAGCCATCTATGGTCTGGGCGATCCCTCCTCCTATTTGCGTATGGTGTTGCACCTTTCCCGTGGTGAGCAGATCGATCAGCGAGATATTCTGCGACGGCTGGCAGAGTTGCAGTACAAGCGCAACGACGTGGATTTTGATCGCTCGTCCTACAGGGTGCGCGGGGATGTGATTGATGTCTATCCGGCCGATTCTGACTACGAAGCGCTCCGTATCGAGTTATTCGATGAGGAAGTGGAAAACCTCACCTTATTTGACCCGCTCACCGGCGAGGTGCTGCGCAAGGTGCCCAGATTTACCATCTATCCAAAATCCCATTATGTGACCCCCAGAGACAAGGTATTGGAAGCCGCGGATAAGATTCAGGAAGAGTTGGCTATTCGTCTGGAGCAGTTACGCTCGGTCGACAAACTGGTCGAAGCCCAGCGACTGGGTGAACGGGTGCGTTACGATACTGAAATGATGCGCGAGCTGGGCTACTGCAATGGCATCGAAAACTATTCCCGCTATCTGTCTGGCCGTCTACCTGGCGAGCCACCGCCCACATTATTTGACTATCTGCCCGATAATGCCCTGATGGTCATCGATGAGTCCCATGTGTCCGTGCCTCAGCTGGGTGCCATGTACAAAGGCGACCGCTCTCGCAAGGAAACTCTGGTGGAATACGGCTTTAGACTGCCTTCGGCACTGGACAACCGCCCGCTGCGGTTTGATGAATGGGAGATGGTGGCTCCCCAGATGGTCTTTGTCTCTGCCACACCCAGTCGCTATGAAGAGGCCAATGCGGGGCAAATAGTCGAGCAGGTGGTGCGGCCCACAGGATTGCTGGATCCAGTGATCGAGCTGCGCTCTGCACTGACCCAGGTAGACGATGTGCTCTCCGAAATCCGTTCCAGAGCTGCGCAAAACGAGCGCGTGTTAATTACTGTATTAACCAAGCGCATGGCTGAGGATTTAACCGAGTATCTGGACGAACACGGTGTGCGGGTGCGCTACCTGCACTCGGACGTAGACACAGTAGAGCGGGTCGAGATCATTCGCGATTTGCGCCTGGGGGAGTTTGATGTGCTAGTGGGTATCAATCTGCTGCGCGAAGGCCTGGATATGCCCGAGGTTTCTCTGGTGGCCATTTTCGACGCCGACAAAGAAGGCTTTTTGCGCTCAGACACCTCGCTGATCCAAACCATAGGTCGCGCCGCACGTCATCTCGAGGGCAAGGCCATTCTCTATGCAGATAAGGTGACCGGTTCCATGCAGCGGGCCATGGACGAGACCGAGCGTCGTCGCAAGATGCAAATCGACTTTAATACTCAGCATGGCATTACTCCAAAAAGCATTGTTAAAGGCGTCGCCGATATTATGGAAGGCGCCTATGCGGCCACTGGCAAGAACAAACGTGACCGCAAAGCAGCTGAAGCAGATGCTAGCTACAGCACCCAAGCCTTTGATAGCATAAAGGATATTGCCAAAGAGATTAATCGTCTGGAAGAAAAGATGCATCAGCATGCCCGCAATCTGGAATTTGAAGAAGCCGCTCAGACCAGAGATCAGCTAGTTAAGCTGCGTGACAAGAGTCTGGCGTCCTAAACCTACCTTTGAGCCTATACCTCTAGTACTTTCGTACTAACCGTTCAGAGCTATTTGAAAGTGAGTAATCTTGACCTATTATTAAAACGTGTTAGGGATAAACACGAGTAGGAAGGCAGCATTAAGGACGATGCGTTAATAGGGACATTAAATACCAGCACTGGCTGGGCCTTCCTGAAAAAATAATCGTTGGTTTACGTTGTGCTAAGGACCAGTGCATTATAGAAGAGCAGATTAGGGATGATGGGTTAATAGGGATATTAATGTCAGCAGACGCTGAGTCTTCTTGAAAACGTGATCATAGGTTATTGCAGTGCGCTCGGGAGTGGCGTATTTGGGAAGGCTGCATTAGGGATGATGCGTTAATAGGGACATTAATGAGCAGCGGCTGAGCCTTCCTTTAATATTGCTCCCTTAAATATAGCCCCTTGAATATAGCCCCTTGAATATTTCCTCCTAATCGCTATCGACCCATAGCTTTTTACCCTTGCTTTCAGCCCCAATTTTTTATCATAGCTTTCCTGGCTGGACTATAGTTAATCTAGCGCCTAATTAATGGCAGCTTTACACAGCCAGCTCGTCAAATAGCTGACACAGAATCATCAACAAGTGCTGTTATACTGCACCGGTATTGGATCAGCGATAAGGAAATGCAATGCGAATTACAATTTTTGGCAGTGGCTATGTTGGCCTGGTGACCGGCGCCTGCTTTGCCAATGTGGGCAATCAGGTGGTCTGTGTAGATATAGACCAGGCTAAGGTAGATAGTCTAAATAAAGGTCAGATACCTATCTATGAACCAGGTTTAGAGAACTATATTGCCCAGTCGCTGACCGATGGCTCTCTAAGCTTTACCACAGACGCCGCCGCTGCAGTGGCCCATGGAGAGATGATCTTTATTGCCGTGGGCACGCCCCCTGAAGAAGACGGCTCGGCAGATCTGCAGTATGTGCTGCAAGTGGCCGATACCATCGGCCAGCATATGGACGACTTCAAGGTGGTAGTGAATAAATCCACGGTTCCCGTGGGCACAGCAGATAAAGTCAGCGCAAGATTGCAGCAAGCACTGGATAGCCGCGGAGTCGATCTTAGCTTTGGTGTGGCCTCCAACCCGGAGTTTCTCAAAGAAGGCGCGGCCATAGCCGACTTTACCCGCCCGGACCGCATTGTGGTGGGCACAGATAGCGCTCAGGTAGAAGCCATGATGCAAGAGCTCTACGCGCCCTATAATCGTCAGCGCGACAAGCTGATCTTTATGGACCTGCGCTCTGCTGAGCTAACCAAATATGCCGCCAACTCCTTATTGGCCACCAAAATCAGCTTTATTAATGAAATCGCCAATATTGCCGATCTGGTGGGCGCAGATATAGAGCAGGTGCGGGTGGGCATAGGCTCAGACCCGCGTATTGGTTATAGCTTTATCTATCCTGGCTGTGGCTTTGGCGGTTCCTGTTTTCCCAAGGACCTGCGGGCCATGGAAGCCACGGCGGTCAGCGCTGGTTACCAACCCAAGCTGCTCAGTGCAGTGAGCGCGGTCAATGATCAGCAGAAATCCCTGCTGTACAAAAAGATACACAGCTATTTCGATGGCCAACTAGAAGGGCTGACCGTCGCACTCTGGGGACTTGCCTTTAAGCCAGGTACCGATGATATGCGCGAGGCGCCCAGCAGGGACCTTATGGAAGCCCTGTGGCAGCAGGGAGCAAGGGTTCAGGCCTTTGACCCGCATGGGATGGAAGCCACCCAGGAAATCTACGGTGTGCGCGACGATCTATTGCTCTGTGGCACTAAGGAAGCAGCATTACAGTGGGCCGATATATTGGTGATCTGTACCGAGTGGAAACCCTTCTGGTCGCCGGATTTTGCCCATATTAAACAGACCCTAAAGCAACCAGTTATCTTCGATGGGCGCAATCTCTATGACCCAGCGCGCCTGCAAGAGCAGGGTATTCAGTACTTCGGTATGGGCCGCAGTAATCGTATTGCGTAAGCTAGAGTTTAAACTGCGTATGGCGGGCGCCCTTTGGGCAGGCCAGGGCGTCTAGGCTCGGCCATAGCGGTCTTCAATGCGCACAATATCATCCTCGCCGAGATAGCTTCCGGTCTGAATCTCAATCAGCTCGATGGGAATCTTGCCGGGGTTTTCCAGGCTATGCACTGCGCCTATGGGTATATATACAGACTCATTTTCACTTACCAGACTGTCAACGCCATCAATGGTAACCTTGGCGGTGCCCTTAACCACCACCCAGTGTTCGGCCCGGTGGTGGTGCATCTGCAATGATAGTTTGGCCCTTGGTTTTACAGTGATGCGCTTGACTTGAAAGCGCTCGTCGCTATCCATAGCGTCGTATTTCCCCCAGGGTCGATACACCTCGCGGTGCTGCAGCGTCTCGGGTCGCTGCTCGCGGTCAAGGGCCTGCACAATAAGCTTCACATCCTCGACCCGGTCTTTATGGGCCACCAGCAGAGCATCTTTAGTATCCACAACCACCAGATTTTCTATACCCAGCAGACTGACCAGTTTATGCTCAGCATAGACATAGTTATTGCTGCTATCTATGCATAGCACATCCCCAGTCTCCACGTTGCCCGCTATAGTTTTGGGTAACTGATCCAGCAGTGAGCGCCAGCTGCCAAGGTCATTCCAGTCCGGGTTCACGGGGCTCACCACAGCCTTATCTGTATGCTCCATCAGTGCATAATCTATAGACTCCTCAGGGCAGGCCTCAAAACTGGCGCTGTCGGGGCGAGTAAAGTCGCCATCAGTGCTACGCTGATCCCAGGCCGATACACAGGCCGAGAAAATATCTGGTCTAAAATGTTCCAGCTCGCTGAGATAGGTCCCACTGGAGCACAGGAAAATACCGCTGTTCCACAGATACTGGCCACTGGACAGGTATTGCTTGGCATCTTCGGCGCAAGGTTTTTCAATAAACTGATCAATGGGGTAGGGGCTGTTCTCAGTTTCGGCCATTTTAATATAGCCATAGCCAGTTGCCGGCTCACTGGGCTTGATACCAAAGGTCACTATGGCGCCAGCCTCTGCAGCATACTGAGCATTTACCACCGCCTCGCAGAATTGCGCTGGCACCCCCATAAAATGGTCAGCGGGTAAAATAAGCAGCTGATTTTGAGGATTATTTTCATTAGCCAGCAGGGCGGCCAGACAGATTGCCGGCGCTGTATTGCGAGCCCAGGGCTCGAAAATAATGCCGCCATGGTCAACCTCGAGCGCGCGCAGCTGTTCGGCCGCAATAAATCGATGCTCTTCGTTACAGACCACAATAGGGGCTAAGCAATCCAGGCCAGACAGCCGCTCAACGGTCATCTGTAGCATGGTTTTATCGTTGGTAAGGGGCAAAAACTGTTTAGGGTAGAGCTTTCTCGACAGGGGCCACAGTCGGGTACCAGAGCCACCGGCGATGATTACGGGTTGGAGCATCCAAGCTTACCTCTTATTATTCAGAGACATCCACTATTCACTGGCCGCAGGTTTAATCGACCAAGACTAATTTAATCATAGTCCGGTTTGGTGGCTTCTGCCCGGGTACTGGCCATCTGTTTTGCCTTAGTAAATCCACTGCCAGCTGTAAAAATAAAGCGTCAAAAATCCACAAAAGAGCAAGCCCTTAAACAACAGTTTTAACCCCAATTCCCAACTAAATAGCGTTTTGCGCGCATTGATCATGTCGATTGCCCCCAGTGTCACTGACGAAATACAGCCTTAATGCGAATGATTATCATTTACATTTAAGCAAAGGTCAACTAGACTTGTTGCAAGATTAGCTAATCCGACTTCTAGGGAATGTAAATCATGAAACTGCAATTCTTATGCGCCAACCACAGGTCACAGCTTGAAAACAATGTCACCAAGGCCATTCAATTTTGGCAGAGCGGATTTGATACAGGACAATTCTATCTTGATCATATGCTCTGGCATGACGCAGTTCCCCACCTGGGTTGTGCCTTTGAGATAGCAGAAATATTACTCAGCAATAAAATGATTGAGCCTGAAGTGGCCTGCCAATGGTTTAGCCAGTCATCAATATTGCTAGCCAGCACATTTAACAATCTCAGGTATAGCTCAGAGGCGGAAGAGATTAATTGGATGGCTATCAACAGGTTAGAAAAAGAGCTGGCCCAGAATGGCTATAAAAACCAGTGGATAAAAAGCTATCTGCAGGAGCAATATCTGAATCTGAATAAACTGTTAACTAGCACAGAAGCTTCTAGTCAGTCCCCGGCTAAACCAGAGGCTCTGGGACTAATGCACTAGGTAGTCGGTAATTAACCCTGAGTATTGACTAATAAGGCGAATAAATTCTATTTAACCCGACTGCAATACTGTTGTTCCCAAGGGTAGCGAAGTGTAGAATGCCCAACCTGCTGCGAAGACTCCTAAGGGTTGAAACAGCGAAGCTGATTCAATCAATCCACGCTAGAGTGGATGAGAAGTAAATTGATATACGACCGTAGCTCAGTTGGTTAGAGCACCACCTTGACATGGTGGGGGTCGGTGGTTCGAAAAAACGCGTTTAAGCGTTTTAGACGAGCCTCGCAGAGGCGTAAGCCCCGAAGGGGTTGAAACAGCGAAGCTGATTCAATCAATCCACGCTAGAGTGGATGAGAAGTAAATTGATATACGACCGTAGCTCAGTTGGTTAGAGCACCACCTTGACATGGTGGGGGTCGGTGGTTCGAATCCACTCGGTCGTACCAATTTACCCAGCCTAAAACCACCCATATCCGACCTCGCCCGCAGACATCCTTTTAGCCTATAATCTGTCGATAAATTCTGTGGTTGCAGGTGCATAATAAAATGAAAAGAGTCTGCTTCTTAGTCTGCTGTTTGGCTCTGACTGCCTGTGGGGGTGGTGGATCAGGCTCCCAAGCTAGCTCTGTACCATCGGGCTCCTCACCAACAGTTGTTGGCAATACCCCTGACATCAATACTTTCCCGGGGCTTAGCTGGGATACCGTGGCGCCAGCCGATGTCGGTATGACTCAGGCTGGTATTGATTTGGCACTGGACTATGCCTTTCGCAGTGCCCACAACACTCAGGGCGTTGTTATTATTCGCCACGGAGTGATCGTTGGTGAACGCTATGCCGAGGGAAAAGCTCAACAGAGTCTGGCAACCAGCTGGTCAACGGGAAAATCCTTTGCCAGCGCACTTATTGGTATTGCAGTAGAGCAAGGCTTTATTGAGTCGATCGATGTTCCAGCCGAAAACTACCTTGCTCCCTGGGTAAATACTGACAAAGCAGATATCAGTATCAGAGCCATTCTTGAGATGCGCACTGGGCTCCAAGTGGCCGAGAACGGCGATGCCGCTATATATCAATCTGGCGGTATAGATGGCGATCAGCTTGCCTATGCACTTAATCGAAAACCGGCAACGCCCCCCAGAACAGCTAATTGGGCCTATCAAAATACTGACTCCATGCTTCTCGCCGGTATTCTGGAGGAGTCAACGGGACAAAATGTTCTCGATTATGCCGATCTACAGTTATTCTCTAAAATTGGCATGACTGCTGATTGGTGGGTAGACGAGCAGGGTCACGCTATGACCTATTGCTGTATTGATGCAACAACCCGCGACTTTGCTCGGTTTGGCCTTTTGTTTGCTCGTGATGGACGCTGGCTCGAAGACCAGGTTATCTCTGCGGCCTGGGTTGAGGAGTCAACTACTGTACCGGAGGGCACTGATAATCCGTCCTATGCCTTGCAATGGTGGGTTAATCAGTCAGCCGGTTATATCTATACAGCTGGGCTGCATAAAAACAATATCTATATATTTCCACAGTATGATTTGGTGATAGTGAGAAATAGTTCTTACACCAAGGAAGGCTCAGGCTCGATAAGAACGGGCGCTAACTACCACTCCACTATGAGTGCTGTGGGCTGGGATGATTCGACATTTTTATCCTATATTACAGGCTCCATTAGTGATTAAACTACTTATCAACTGCATCTCGCGAAATCTAGCGAATGTAACCTAAACCCCCAAGATCGGCCGCGACCAGGTTCTGCTATGTTTTTTCCTAACAAACATCTACTTATCCATATCCCAAAAACAGGGGGGTCAAGTCTAGAGCATGCAATTGTGAGCAGTTATCTGGAGTATGTGAATGACAGCCAGCTCGAGGATCTGGCTTATGAGCAATTCAGTGTGCACGGTCATTTTGCTAACAAAGTTAAAGGGCAGGGTGGTCATACCCATAGCTTTATTTCGGAATATGACCAATTTCTGAACATTGATGACTATTATAAGTTTGTCGTGTTGCGTAATCCTTTGGAGCAGGTAGTAAGTCTTTACAATCAGCTCCGTAAACAGACCTCAATACCTTCGCTAGAGCATTTTATCCTTGGTGACGAAAACCTAACCATCAAACAGGTCAGTCATTATATAGATCAGTACAAATTTACTCATATCAATGGAGAGTTACGAGTGGATAAAGTTTTTGTGTTTGATCGATACTATGAGGCACAAGATTTTATCGAGGATAGGTTTAATTTGAAAATGGATCGGACTAAGCGGCTCTGGAAAACTGAATATACAGGTGAAAAGTTATCCATTGAGGCCAAGCACCACTTTGAATCAATTTATCACCAATCCATCGAGCTCTATCATCGATTTGTTTGAAAACTTAACGGTTGGCAGGGCAGCATGGCTTGTGTAAGCTTTTCAAGCGAAGTTAAAAGCAGGGACCTCAAAGGGGTCTAAACTGTGTCGCTTTCTAAACCAATTTACTGGGTGGCACTAGCATACCCATTGTGCCTACAAGCAAAGAGTGTCGGGAGACCCACAGAATGCTTATGTTAGCTCTCTATATCAGCCTGGCACTCGGGGTTTCATTTCTCTGCTCACTGCTTGAAGCAACCCTGTTATCCCTAACCCCCACATACCTCGCAAGCCTAGACGACAAGCGCCCCAAGCTGGCATCCCTGTGGCGCGGCTTTAAAGAAGATATTGATAAGCCCCTGGCGGCCATACTATCCCTTAACACCATAGCCCACACAGTGGGCGCAGCAGGTGCCGGCGCCCAGGCTACCAAACTGTTTGGAGAGGTGTATTTCGGTATTATCTCCGCCGTTTTGACGCTGCTGATTTTAGTGTTCTCAGAAATAATCCCCAAAACTCTGGGCGCCCGTTACTGGCAGCAGTTAGCGCCAGCCTGTGGCCATACTTTGCGCTGGGTACAGTGGTCCATGTATCCCCTAGTAGTGGCTGCCAAATTCCTTACAGGGTGGCTGGCCCCCCAGAGCGAAGAGCCCACCTTGTCGAGAGATGATTTCCGCTCCCTGGCAACTGTGGGCCGCAGGGAAGGGGTGATTGATGCCGGTGAGGCAAATGCGATCGATGCTCTGTTAGCCTTTCGCGGGCTGGCAGCAAAGGATGTTATGACCCCGCGAACGGTAATAGCCACGTTGCAGTCAGATCTGACCATTGCTCAGGTGCTGCAGGGCCATCCCGCCATCCGTTTCTCACGGATACCCATCTTTGAAGCCAACAGTGACGATATTGTGGGTTTTGTGCGCAAGGATGATATCTATAGATCGGCCGCCGAGGGGCATCTCGATAGGCCACTGATGGACCTAAAGCGGGACCTGCTCAGCGTGCTGGAGACCAAGGAGCTGCCAGATCTAATGCAGACCATGGTGAGCGAGCGAGTGTCTATGAGTTTAGTGATCAATGAATATGGTGACCCCCTGGGCATAGCCACCATGGAAGATCTGGTCGAGACCATGTTAGGTATGGAAATCGTCGACGAATCCGACAGTCATATTGATATGCAACAGCGTGCCCGAGAGCTGTGGCGTCTGCGGGCAAAAGCTGCCGGACTGGACCTCGACGACGATTCAAAATAAGCGCAACCTATCTGCGCTCCAGTTTGATGGATTATGCATCCAGATCTCCTGTCTCTGTGATCAAGCAGCCCCCCTCTGTGGGAAGGCCATCTCGTTTTCCTAAATTTTCCAGTCCCGGCTCTGTGCCCTGTGCTTTAATAAATCCAAAACCTAAAGCCTAAAACCTAAAACTTAAGAGTTAACGGATGAACTCAATCAGAATTTTCAGCGGATTTACCTTTATTGAGCTGCTTGTCAGTTTGACTATTCTGGCTGTTTTACTTTCTTTGGCCACTCCATCATTTCAGCGCAGCATCACCAGAAGTGCCATTAAAACCCAGGCCTGGGAGATTCG
>JAYPYO010000061.1:0-12893 GCA_038135995.1 Porticoccaceae bacterium | reverse complement strand
CCTGTCGCCAGTATCGTAGATACAGATAATGCCGCAATAATAGGCCACTCCATGGGTGGTTTTGGTGCTATCAATACAGTTGGCGGCTGCTACAACTTTACCTATGAGCTGCTCAAGGGGTTGGGTACGCCAGCGCCATTGGCACTGGTGATGCCCCTAGCGTTAAATTCCTGTTATGGGGGTCGCGACGAGGCCGACCCACGCTGGAAAGCAGTGCAGCTCTTTGGCCCCTGGGGCGGTGAACAGGATGCCCACAGTGCTGAGGCTATGAACAATATCAAGGTGCCCACCTTTTATTTTGCCGGCGACCAAGACAACACCTCAGGTTACAAAAATGGCATCAAAAAACTCTTTGATCAAACTGGCTCTGAGCACAACTACATGCTGCTATTTAAAAATGCCCGCCATAATATCGGCCCCCATCCGGCCCCAGCAGCCTCATTTGCCACAGACTTTGAACTGGGTCATTACATGGATCCAACTTGGGATATAGAAACCATTAATCGTATTATCGAACATATGAGCCTGGCGTTTTTAGACTGTCATATAAAAGACAATGCGGCCCGATGTGCCTATCTGCCAACCAGAAAAGATAGCCAACAATACAAGGGCGCCCAGCGTGAGTACAGAGACCCCTGGCCTGGCTTCAAACATCTCTGGGCCAGCGGCCTTGAGTTCTACCGCAAATAATTAAACAGGGTAACCCTATGTTTGGAGTCTGTTATTACCCTGAGCACTGGCCACAGGAGCAATGGGAAAAAGACGCTGCAATGATGGCCGACCTGGGTTTGACCTATGTGCGCATTGGTGAATTTGCCTGGTCGAGACTGGAACCCAATCCCGGAGAATATCAGTTTGATTGGCTGGATGCGGCGATTGAAAGCCTGACCAATGCCGGCCTGAAACTGGTGATGGGCACCCCCACTGCGACGCCGCCAAAATGGCTGATTGATCAGCACCCGGAAATATTACCTGTAGACCCGGATACTGGCCGCACCAGAGGCTTTGGCTCTCGGCGTCACTATGACTTTTCCAGTGCTGTCTATCTGCGCGAATCCATGCGTATTACCGAAGCTCTGGCAAAGCGCTATGGCAACCATGACGGTGTAGTTGGCTGGCAAACTGATAATGAGCTCTGCTGCCATGACACAGCCCTAAGTGGCTCAGATCAGGCACAAGAGGAATTTCAAAACTGGTGCCGTCAGCGTTACAGCAACATAGACAAGCTTAATAGCGACTGGGGCAATGTTTTCTGGTCTATGGAGTATCGCGATTTTACCGAGATAGAACTGCCCATAGGCGCAGTGACCGAGACCAGCCCGGCCCATCGCCTGGCCTATCGCCGCTTCTCCTCCGATCAGGTGATTGCCTATCACAATCCCATGGTAGAGATTATTCGCCAGCATGCTCCGGGCAAATTTATTACCCATAACTTTATTCCCATGAATGAAACTGGGGTAGACAACTTTGCTCTGGCCGCGCCTCTGGACTTTACCAGTTACGACAACTATCCACTGGGGCGCACTGATCTGCTGTTAAGCGGTGCACCCAGAGAACAGCTGCAACCCTATATGCGTACCGGGCACCCTGATTTTGCCACCTATTACCATGATCAAACCCGCGGTCTTTTAAACCGCGGATTCTGGGTGATGGAACAGCAGCCTGGACCGGTGAACTGGGCCCATAATAACCCCCGTCCAGCACCGGGCATGATTCGCTTCTGGACGCTGGAAGCCTTTGCCCATGGCGCCGACACTGTCTGTTATTTCCGCTGGCGGCAGGCACCCTTTGCCCAGGAACAGATGCATGCCGGCTTGCTGCGCCCGGACAACTCCAAAACTGAAGCCTGGGAAGAGGCAGAACAGGCTATGACAGAAGTGGCGATGCTGGATATTGCCAATCAACCACTACAGCCAGCCTCTGTGGCTATTATCACCGGCGCCGAGGGGCTCTGGGTCAGTGATATAGAAAAACAGGGCGAGGCCTATGAGTTTAATCAGGTGCAGCTGTCCTACTACAGCGCCCTCAGAGAGCTGGGCGTCAATATTGACTTTATCTCGGCGGACTCTGACTTCGCGCCCTACTCAATTATTATTGCTCCCAGCCTGCCGATTATCGATCAGGACTTTATAGACAGATGCAAAGCCAGCAGTGCCCAGTTTATCTTTGGTCCCAGGGCTGGAGCCAAAACTCCGGAGTTTGGCTACCCCGACAGATTGCCGCCGGGACTACTGCAGCAGCTAGTCCCCATTCGCGTGCTATCGGTGGAGACTCTGCGCGCTGACTGTACTGAGGATTTAAACTGGAATAATCAGCAATACCAGAGTGGCAGCTGGCGAGAACAATTAGATGCAGCAGAAACAACAGTGCTGGCCCGCTATAAAGATAACCAGCCTGCCGTGGTAACTCAGGGCAGGTTTACCTATATAGGCACCTTGACCGACCGCGAGTTCTTGCTGGATTTTTTCCAGCAGCAATGCCAGCAGGCTAATATTCCAATCTATAGATTTGGTGCCGATATCCGGGTCAGCCAGAGGGGCGATCTGATGTTTGCCTTTAACTACTCAGATCAGCCCCAGAACCTTGCCCTGGATGCTCAGGCGCAGCTTATACTGGGTACTGCGACTATTGAGCCCCACGGAGTAACTGTGTGGCGGACCTGAACAGATAAGTCTCAATAGCTAATAACTAACAATAATAAATAGGAGTCTCCCTTGAGCGAGCAAGCCATCCAACTAGCGGTATTCTGTTTTGTCCTCGGTGCCATAGCACTGATTACCTATATTAAATGCACCGGGCAAAATCGACATTCAGCCGACTCCAATAAAGAATACTTTCTTGCCGGCGGGGGACTGACCTGGGTGTTTGTGGCTGGCTCCATCACCTTGACCAATCTGAGTACAGATCAGCTGGTAGGTATGAATGGCAATCAGATGCTATTGCTGGCCCTGTGGGAATTTGCCGGCTTTGTGGGCCTGATGGTACTGGCCAAGGTATTTTTGCCGGTGTACTACAGCAATAACTGCACCACCACCACCGAACTGCTGGAGCGGCGCTACGACAGTAAACATGTGCGCGCGCTGGTCTCCACCATGTTTCTGTTTATCAATGTGTTTGTCTTCCAGCCTGCGGTGATCTACACCGGCGCGCTATTTATGATTTCAATGACTGGCATCGACGCTGATCTGCTGACCGTAGCCATTGCCTTTGCCCTGGTGGGTGCGGCCTATTCTGTGCTGGGTGGCCTGCGTGCAGTGGCTGTTTCTGATACCTATGGTGGAGTGCTGGTACTGGCCATGGGACTTTTGATTGTGGTGCTTTCGCTGCAGGCTATCGACTTTGACTTTAGTGGTATTCCCGCAGAGCGACTGACATTGATTGGCGACAGCGCCTCACCGATACCCTGGCACACTTTATTAACCGGTATGTTTCTGATTCAGATTTTCTACTGGAGCACCAACCAGACTATTACCCAGCGAGCCATGGCTGCACCCACGGTAAAAGAGGCACAAAAAGGCGTCTATGCCGCAGCTTTTATTCGCGTGATCTTTATCCCCTCCATGGTGGTTATCCCAGGTATTGTTGCCTTTAAACTGTATGGGGATATTGGCGACCAGGCCTATGGCCGCATTGTGGGTGATCTCATGCCCACCTGGCTATCTGGTGTCTTTGCCGCGGCCATTGCGGCTGCCGTTCTCAGTTCCTTTAACAGTATGGTGAATAGTTCAGCCGCCATGTATGTCTGCGATCTGCATGAGCGCTATATCAATGACAAGCCCAATGTACGGGTGCTCAGTGGCATTGCGACTAGCATCTTTGTGTTGATTGCGGTGGCCATGGTGCCGGTCTATGCTCAGTCCGAAAGCATTATCAATCTGCTTCAAGAGCTCTGGGGCCTGATTAGTATGCCCATTCTGGCCTGCTTTGCGGTTGGCCTGCTATTTAAGAATGTGGACTTCAGAGCGGCCATTGCGGCGGTGATATTTGGTGTACTGATCTATGCCTGCTTTATCTGGATATGGATGCCATTGCACTATATCCATATGAATTTCTTTACCTTCCTTTTCTGTGTCGCGCTGGCTCTAGCAATTAATCGACTGGTACTGGGCAAAAAGGAAGAGTTTATAGGTCTGCAGGCAGTCTAGCTCTGCTGTAAATGGAAGATCAGCAATGTCTCGGGCTGCATAATCGGCAACTGCAGTCCGGCATTGCACAGGGCATTGCCGCTGATAACCGAGCCATTAATAACATCCACAATCGAGGCAGATGAACTACTGGGTTGCAGGGGCCAAATAATATTCACCCTGTACAGCTTATCTGCATCCAGCCCACGAAAGCGCAGGCGGCCCGCGGTGGTATTGGGGGAGCTAGCTAATAGAGCATAGGAAAATAAAGCCTCCTGTCGATTGGCAGCCACTAGCCCAAAACTATTTTCAAACTGCTGTGTATCTAGACGTACCAGATCACCGCTATGAATTAACTGCCGATGCTGCTTGTGCAGTGCCACAGCCGCAGCTAATTCGGCTTTTTCCTCAGCATCCATGTCCAATAAATTGGCTTCAATGCCCATATCACCAAACAGCGCCACTCCGGCTCTGGCGGCCATACTGATACTGCGCCCTGTGATATGGCAATCTTTAGGGCCCACATGGGCACCCATTAACTCCGCCGGAAAAAACATTGAGAAGCCTTTTTGGATAGCAAGGCGATCCAGTGCATCATTGCTGTCGGAGGGCCAGATACGGTCGGTATAAGCCAGAATACCAAAGTCTGCGCGGCCACCGCCGGACGAGCAGCTTTCAATCTCTACCCTGGGGTGGGCTCTGCGGATCCTAGCCATCAGTTTGTAGAGGGCCAGGGTTTGATAATGGGTCACTGCCCGCCCCTGAGCATCCCCTGGCTGATTGATAATCCGATTCATATCCCATTTTAAATAGCTGATTGGGTACTGAGACAATAGCCTATCAATACAGTCAAACAGGTAACTCTGCACCTCAGCTCTGGTCAGATCCAGCACCAGCTGATGTCTTGACAGGATGAGTGGCGCAGGCTCACTGCTCAATACCCAGTCTGGATGGTGACGATATAAATCACTATCCGGATTGACCATTTCCGGTTCAATCCATAGCCCAAACTCCATACCCTGAGCCTGCACATGATCAATTAATGGGCCCAGACCATCGGGGAAAATGCTCTGATCCACCACCCAGTCCCCCAATCCAGCGCGGTCAGATTTGCGGTTTTTAAACCAGCCATCATCCAGCACAAAACGCTCCGCTCCCACCTGGGCGGCACTGTCAGCCAGAGCCTTTAAGCGCTGCAATGACAGGTCAAAATACATGGCCTCCCAGGTGTTAAAGTGCACAGATTTGGATTTGTCGGCCATACGGGCATCGGTTAACTGGGATCGAATATAGCGATGAAAACAGCCTGAGAGTGCGGAAAAACCACTATCTGTGCTGGCGCCATAGAGCACCGGTGAGCAGTAGGACTCATTGGGCTCAAGGCTCAGCTCGCCGGGAAAAAATAGCTCCCCAAGCTGGGCGTAGGCGCGGCCGACAAACTGTTCTTCGATACGAATCCGATGATTGCCACTCCAACCCAAATGCAAACCATAGGCATGGCCAGTACTCTCGTTGCACTGCTGTGTATGAATAATTACCCCAGGAAATGAATCATGGGAGCTGCGCCCGGAGCGATTTTCTCGCAGGTAGCTGCCCATAAAGCGGTCTACTGAATGGCGCTGAAATTCATTGGCCCAGCGACCCTGAAAACCAAGAATTTTATTATGGTCTATGGGTAACGGAATACTGGGTGCATTGCACTGCTCTACCCACAGACTGCTATCGCCAAGATTACACAGCTCGGTGCTGGCGGTGAGCACATCAGATGCTGCATCTAAAGCAATACGATGGGTAACCCTGATCCGAGTACCCTCACAGACAGAGACAACAGTGAGATCGCTATCATTGTCTTGAGTGACAGATTCAATCTGCGCGCTAAGCGCCCATTGCAACCCCTGACGATGGACCTGAATACCGGGATTACCCTGAAAACCCGCACCCAATTCCGGTGACAGGGAAATAGGCGCTTGTTGTGGCGGGCAGGCCGGTGCTTCTTGCTCGGTTGCCAACAGAGCTAACATATCGGGACTGGTGCCCTCCCCGAGGCGAGCGCCCCAGTAGAGTATTGCAGGAGCAGTGCCACGGCAATCCAGCACTAAACTGCTATGACGGCTATGGACTGTATAGAATGGCGCAATGGCATTGGGCATGGACAATCTTCTTATTATTTTGCTACTTGGTCTGTTGCTTGTCCGGGGACAAAACAGAGATTAATAATGCCCTAAATATCGCGCCTGGGGCCAGCTAATTTTTAGCGATCAAATCCTGTTAAAATCCCGCATAATGATAAAAATGATTAGATAACAGGAGTTTTATTTTGGGAGCCAGCATCGATAGCCAACTGCCTTTTAGCGAAGTCGTAAAAGTAAGATACAGCGACCTGGATGCTCAGGGCCATCTGTATTTTGCCAAATATTTAGTCTTTGGCGATGAGGTTCTGGGCGCTTATATGGAGCACTTGGGGCTTAATATCATGGATCCACTAAGCGCACCCTGCCTTATATTCACCGTCAATATTCACTGTGACTATCACAATGAGATTGCCGGAAACTCTGAGATTGCAGTCTATGCAGGATACGGACGCCTGGGGAATTCCAGCGCCGATGCGGTATTTGAATTATACAATAATGCCAGTGGCGTACTCTTAGCCAGCGGCGGTTTAACCCAGGTATTTGTGGATCCGAAGACCAGGCAGTCAATGCCTATACCAGACTTTTACCGGGCAAATATTCTTGAGCAGCAGCAGAGTCTGGAGACTAGTTGAAATTATTAATGCTGAAATTATTAGTAGTGCTCGCCTGGCAATAGAGCCGAGCACTACCCAGTCTGAATGATTCTTTACCCTCGCTTAGTCCATACGCAGCAGAGCACAGATCTTATTGCCCGCGGGATCGCGCAGATAGGCCAGATACATACCACTATCGCGAACACCCGGAGCGTCTTCACAGGTGGTACCACCATTGGCCACACCAGCGGCATGCCAGGCATCACCCTGCTCTGTGCTAGTCACATTAAAGCCAATAGTACTGCCGTTGCCATGACAGGCTGGCTCACCATCAATAGGCACGCTTAACCCCAGAACAGAATCACCGTTAAAATAGAAGCATCGACCTTTGGGGTCTATAACCCCTGCTTTGTAACCCAGTTCACCTAAAATGGCATCGTAGAATTTCTTTGACTCTTCGATGCTGTTGGCACCGAGCATAATATGACTAAACATAGTTTTCTCTTTTTTAGTTGGAGGTTGGTACTGTAGGATTTTTATCAAAACAGCATAGCAATTTGTCACTGTTATACGCAGGAAAAGTACCTTTTGTCTTGCCCGCGACAGACGATTCAGTGTGCTACATAACCTCAGACAGATCAAATTAGTTATCTATGGATCAGGCTAGTTTCCAGCAACAGTTTGATCAATAAACTCAACAATAGCGGGGCCAACAATACTGGGCTGCATATAGGTAATATTATGGCCCCCGCCCTCAATGGCAATCAGTTCGGCGTGGGGAATGGCCTGCAGCAGTTTTTTACTGCCCATAAAGGGCACAGTGGCATCATCTGTACCCCAGATAGCCAGGGTTGGTATACCCAGCTTGCCCACTGCATTAAAACTCTCCAGAGCATTAAACAGATTAAAGTGCCGCAGTGTAGAGACCAGTGATTCCACAAATCCGGCATATTGCATCTGCTTGCCCACCTTGGTCACAAACTCTGTTCTGGGGATAGCCTGCGGGTCATCAATACTAGCCATTTCTGTTTCCGTAATATCACTCACTAACATTTTGTCGGCAAACATATGCCCCAGCCATTCGCCAATTAACGGCATATTTACCCAGCTGCTGGTGGCTGGTTGTTCGGTCATAAAACCTGCCGGAGCTATTAGCGACATTGTTTTAACCCGTTGCGGATAGGCCTCAGCAAAATGACCCAAGATAGCACCACCCATGGAGTAACCAACCAGATGCACAGGCTGCGAAAGATTCTGCTGGTCTAATAACTCAGTCAGGGCCTGCACATAGAGCTGCGCATCATAGTCTGTGGAGGGCCGCTCAGAAAAACCCCGGCCAAAATGATCGTAGACCAGCACCTGGTACCCGGCATCGAGAAAAAACTGCCGAACCCCATCCCAGACAAAATGGGGCGTGGAAAATCCATGGATCAAAACCAGCGTTTGGCCATTGGTAGCAGCCTCACCAGGCAAATACCAGCGATAGTAAAGATTGCCCTGACTCAATGGCGCCCAGGCACCCTCGGAGGGGAGATCGGCAGCAGAAATGGACGTTAAGCCATGGGTTTTGCTGACATAGGGTACGGCCAGCCCCAAAACAACAATTAGCAGTATCAATGCTGCTAGCTTCACAATGTAGCCCTCATTAGGCAAACCTCAAACAATAATTATTTAGCCGTGCCCTGGGCAATAATTCTTATATAGCCCCGCACTCCCTGAGCATAGTCGGTCACTGAGATTTTCTCATTGGTGCCATGAAAACCAGTCAGCAACTCTGGTGTCAGGCGAATGGGGTTAAATCTATAGGCATTGTCTGCCACCTTGCCATAGTGGCGGCTATCTGAGGCTGCGATCATTAAACCAGGCGCCACTGGAATATCCCCATGAATCTCGCGCATACTTTGTGCAATCACCTCGTAGCCCGGAGCCTGCCAGTCCGATACTGCAGAGGGATTGCCACCACCGTGACTGTGCACCGAGATGCTGTCGCTGGCCACCAGGTCAGTAACATAGTTTTCCACGCTTTCCACAGTATCCCTGGGATGAATTCTAAAGTTCACTGTGGCCACGGCTTCGATAGGCAGCACATTGGTTTTTACACTGCCCGATAGCATGGTGGGTGCGGTGGTGGTACGCAGCATAGCATTGGTAGTTGGAGCCTCGCTCAGCTGCTCTTCAATCAAGCCGCCAAACAGCCATTGGTTGGCAAAAAACACTCTGGGTACAAAGGGCATATGGCGACTGATCCTATCAAACATATCTGCCGCCAACCCCTCTAGACCACCGGGCACGGGGTTTTCTTCAAGACGGGTAATGGCCCGGGCAAGATCGGTAATAGCACTGGTTTTGGGGGGCATGGAGGAGTGCCCTCCCTCTGCTGCAGCGATAATATCAAGAGTGACACTGCCTTTTTCGGCCACGTTAATTGCAGCCACCAAACTGTCTACTCCATCAATAAGCCCATCAAATATAAAGGAGCCCTCGTCCAGCGACCAGGCGAGCTGAACTCCCTGATCCGCAAGATAGGCCGCCACTGCAGCAGCCCCCTCAGGGCCACCAATCTCCTCGTCATGACCAAAGCTGAGATAGACGGTTCTCACGGGCTGGTGGCCGGCCTCTAACAGATAGGTCGCAGCTTCAAGAATACCCAGCACACCGCTTTTATCATCCAGCGCCCCGCGTCCCCAGATCACTCCGTCCACAATGGCGCCAGAAAAAGGTGGCTGCTGCCATTGGTCCTCAGAGCCCGGAATAACTGGCACCACATCATAATGTCCGGTCACAAGAATAGGTTTCAGACTAGGATCAGAGCCGGGCCAGCGATAGAGCATGGTGTCGTTGAGCTGCACATATTCCAGGCGACTGTGGACCAGGGGATAACTGCTGTGCACCCAGTCGATAAAGCCGGTGAATTGGGACTGATCTTTGAGTTCTGGTGACTGGAACGAGATAGTCTTAAATTGAATCGATTGAGACAGGCGCTCTGCCAGTGCGCGCTCATTGAGTTCAATTTCTACCCGGTCAGTATCTGTTGCCGCGGGGGGTTGATGCATCAGTGTACGCACAACCACCACAGCAATAAGAAGCCCGATGGCTCCGATACCTGCAATAATCAATCGTTTCACATTAATACCTGCCTAAAATTCCTGTCTAAAACCAGTGGCTAAAATAAGTGGCTAAAGGTAAGCAGCTATGGCCTACAGTAAGCGGCGTAATTATTAGCGAAGTTAGAGGCTAACTCTGAAAACTCCAAGGCAGACTGAAAGTTTTTAGCGGCCTCCTCTGGCTTGCCACTGTCCTTCAACCGGCCAGCCTCTTCCAGTAGCTTGCCTGCGACCGCCAGAAAATTGGCTGACCCAGCTTGAATTTTTTTACAGTCTTCAGCCTTCCACAAACCTGCAGGCTGTTTTTCATTAGGTAAGGGCGCACTCTGGTCATCGGCCAAAGCATAGCCCGAGGCAAGCATTGCACAGAGTAGAAGAACGGCTAATTTCATAGGGATGTCCCCCGATTATTATAGGGTTAGAATGTATTTTTAACGGGCTCCGGGGCGCTATGCTAGCAGCCAAAATAGGGTTTGGCACCAACTAATTTCTATCTGCTTTCTGCGTTATGGTGGCTTTGAAACCCTGATTACAACAGGCACTTACAATATGACTGATTCCATCAACGACCTTAGCTGGGCAGAGTTTGAACGGGTTGACCTCAGAGTTGGCACCGTCGTGGCGGCAGAAATTTTTAAAGAGGCCATCAAACCAGCGATAAAACTCAGCATTGATTTTGGGGCCGATATCGGCATTAAAAAATCCTCTGCGCAGATTACTGATCACTATGACCCTGGCACATTAATCGGCAAGCAGGTCTCAGCTGTGGTCAATTTCCCGAAAAAACAGATTGGCCCTATTATGTCTGAATGTCTGGTTACGGGGTTTGTCCAGGATGACGGCAGTATTATTTTGGCGGTTCCGGATAAGAAAGCTACCAATGGCTCTCGCCTGGCGTAGAGAAGCGAGAAAACGCGAGAGAAACATAACCGGTAATCAGTGTTTTCCTCGACGCCAGTCAGTTTGCTCCAAAACCTGGCCGGCAAAATCTGCCGCTGGCCCCTCTAACTCTGTGGCTAGGGTATCGTTCCAGCGATTTAAAAAGCCAAACAGTGATACCACCGCCACTATTTCTACGACGTCTCGCTCTGAGAAAAATTCTTTTAGCGCGGCAAAATCAGCGGCTTCTGTGGCATTGGGCTGCATTGCTGCATGCCAGCTAAAGCGCAGAGCAACCCGCTCCCGCTCAGTAAATAAATCCGACTGCTCAAAATCAAAAGCCGCAGCGATTTTTTCTTCGGCCGCACCAGCCCTATGGGCTGAATGAGAGGTATGGGCCTGGCAATAATTACAGCCACTGGCGCGGCTGCTAACCAATGCAATCAGCTGTTTAAGCTCCGGTTCAACCTCGCCGGTTTGCAGTACCGTCGCACCCAGTCCCCCAAAGGCTCCCAGCAGTTCAGGCCAGTGAGCCATGGTCAGCATGCTATTGGGCACAAAGCCCATACCGGCTTCTACCATATCCAGCATAGGCGCAAGTGCCGAAAGCTCCTGTCGATCCTTCTTGGAAATCTGACTCATGGTCCTGCCCCTTTATACCGGATCGGCGATTTTTAATAGTTGTTTGCCAAAGTTTTGGCCTGTATATAGCCGCTGCAGAGTGCTGGGGATATTATCGAAACCCTCCTGCATATCGACTTGATAGACAATATCACCGGATGCCACCCAGCCCATCAGAGCTTCAATAGCTTCCATAGCCCGAGGCAGGTAATCCAAAATAATAAAGCCCTGCATGCGTCCGCGATTAGTTACCAGGTTCATCAGATTCACTGGGCCGGGCACAGGCTCTTTGGCATTGTAGTTGGCAATACCCCCGCACATAACCACCCGGGAGTAGAGATTAAGATGGTCCAGTGCCGCCTCCAGAATTGAACCACCCACATTGTCGAAAAAGATATCCCATTTATCCGGGCAGTGGATGCCAATCTGCTCGCTGACATTTTCATTTTTATAATCAATAACCGCATCGAAGCCGGCCACATCTTTTAACCAGGCGCACTTTTCAGGACCGCCGGCAATACCCACCACACGACAGCCTTTAAGCTTGGCAATCTGCCCCACCACCGAACCTGTGGCACCGGCAGCGCCGGACACCAGCACGGTCTCTCCTGCCTTGGGCTGACCATGATCCATTAAACCAAAATAGGCGGTCATGCCCGTAATGCCCAGAATCGACAGCATCATATCGGGCGATACACCAGGCGGTACTTTATTTATACCCGTGGGGCCTTCACCTGGTGCTACCACGGCGTAGTCTTGCCAACATCCTGTGGTTTGTACCAGCTCGCCAACCGCAAAGTCCCCATGCTGAGACTCAACAACCTGTGACACAGAACCCGCACGCATCACCTCGCCCATCGCCACCGGCGGCAGATAGCCGGGCCGATCAACCATCCAGTTGCGCTGGGTGGGGTCGAAAGACAGATACAGATTTTTTACCAGAATCTGGCCACTGCTGATGCTGGGTATGGGAGTTTCTGCGTACTCAAAATTTTGTGGGCCAATCATGCCATCTGGTCGGGCGGCCAGTAGCCACTGTCTGTTTATTGTCATTATTATGCTCCTTATGCGCTGTGCTCGGCACGAATGCCGCTAATAATGCGGCAGGCATTTTTGATAAAAATAGGTTCAGAGGAAAAGCTGTCGATCAGCCCCTGTACATCTGCAGGAATATCTTCCCCTTGCAATGGCGGCCCCTGATCCGCTCGGGCAGCGCCCACTAACAGCACTCCCATAGTTTTAACCAGCTCCAGAGACTGAGCCTGACTCAAACCCAAAACAGGCGCGGTAGCCTGAGCAATACAGTCCACCCGCTCCATAAAATTGCGCTTTGACTGAATCAAACTCTCAATCGACACATTGTGCTCGATCACATGTTCCAGCCTGGTCAACAGAGGAATAAAGCTGCCATCGGCCAGAGCGGTGGTATACAGGGTTTTT
>JAYPYO010000060.1:0-12914 GCA_038135995.1 Porticoccaceae bacterium | reverse complement strand
TTTATTCGTGTCGAACATTTGGATCAGTAAATGAGATTTGTCAGTACCCGCGGTGGTGTAGAACCGAAAACTTTTGAAGACGTAATTCTTACCGGGCTGGCGCCAGATGGCGGATTATTTGTCCCCGAGCAGCTGCCACAGTTTAGCCAGGAGGAGATTGCCTCCTGGGCTGGCCTGTCCTACCAGGACCTGGCTCTCAAGGTAATGACTCCCTTTGTGGACGGCGCCATTCCCCAGCAGGACCTCAAAAAGCTTATCGATGACTCCTACTCAACTTTCCGTCACAACGGCATTGCGCCGCTGGTGCAGACTGGTCACAACGAGTGGATCATGGAGCTGTTTCACGGCCCAACCCTGGCATTTAAAGATTTTGCTCTGCAATTTCTGGGTAATCTGCTGGATTACACTCTCGAGAAGCGCAACCAAAAAGTGGTAATTATGGGCGCCACTTCGGGCGATACCGGCTCTGCAGCCATTGAAGGCTGCCGTCGCTGCGACAATATTGATATTTTTATTCTGCACCCGCATAACCGGGTGTCAGAGGTGCAGCGCCGTCAAATGACCACTGTGATGGCTGATAATATTCATAATCTGGCTTTGCACGGTAACTTTGATGACTGTCAAAACATGGTAAAAGCCAGTTTTGCCGATCAGTCTTTTTTGCCTGATGGGCGCCAGCTGGTGGCGGTGAACTCCATTAACTGGGCGCGCATCATGGCTCAGATTGTCTATTATTTTTGGGCTTCTCTGTCGCTGGGTGGTCCTGCGCGCAAGGTGTCATTTTCTGTGCCCACGGGTAATTTTGGCGATATCTTTGCCGGTTATCTGGCCCACAAAATGGGGCTGCCCATAGAGCAGCTAGTGATTGCTACCAACCAAAACGATATTCTCCATCGCTGTATCAGCGACAATGATCACAGTACTCGTCCGTTAGAGCAGAGTCTGGCGCCGAGTATGGATATTATGATCTCGAGTAATTTTGAGCGCCTGCTGTTTGACCTCTATGATCGCGATGGCGCAGCTATTGCAGGGCTAATGGCCGATGCTAAAACAGGGCAGATGGAATTAAGTGATAGCGCCCTAAGTCGGGCTCGAGAGCTGTTTTCGAGCTATCGCTGCGATAATCAAGGGATGGTTAAGGTTATCCGCGACACCTATGCAGAGTGCAACTATTTGCTTGACCCTCATACCGCTATTGGTCTTGAGGCTGCCAGGCAGTGCCGGAGCAACAGTTCGACACCTATGGTGACTCTGGCGACTGCTCACCCGGCCAAATTCCCGGATGCGGTTAAACAGGCTGGCTACCCTCAGGATCCTGACCTACCACCTCATATGGCGGATCTGTTTGAGCGCGAGGAGCGTTTCACAGTGCTGGATAATGATCAGGCTGCCGTGCAGCAGTTTATTGCAGGGCATATCGCGGTTTAATATTTTTGTCAGACATAAAAAAACCGGCGCAAGCCGGTTTTTTTGCATCCAAACTACGATTAAGACAAATATTATTTAGAAGTCTTAAGCAGCCAGAGCTTTAACTTTGCTATTCAAACGGCTCTTGTGACGAGCAGCTTTATTCTTGTGAATAATGCCTTTGTCAGCCATACGATCAATCACTGGAACAGCAGCAGCGTAGGCTGCCTGAGATGCGGCGTGATCGCCCGACTCAATCGCTGCGTCAACTTTCTTTAAATAGGTGCGAACCATAGAGCGCAGGCTGGCATTATGCTGGCGGCGTTTCTCGTTTTGGCGTGCGCGTTTCTTTGCTTGTACTGAATTGGCCACCTGAAAATTCTCCTTTCAAAGGGGTCTCACTAAAGGCGCGGAAATATACAGGGTTATTTGCGGATATTCAACCCAATTTTAGCCCTAATTTACAGCCAGTGACGAGGTCTGAGCAGCCCGGCTGCACAGTGCTCTGGGAGTCGCCACCTATAGATTCCCGGTTTAGCTTGGCCAAGTTGCCAGCGATGGTTAAACTGCAGCACTGCAACCTGCAATAAAGGCCAAATTGGTGACTCAAGACTCTGTGGCACAGGAGCCAAAAATCAAAGACAGCGGACTGCTGCGCTCCAGTGGCGTGGTCAGTTTTTTTACTATGCTGTCGCGGTTTATGGGACTGGCGCGAGATATTATCTTTGCACGGGTTATTGGCGCAGAGGCGCTGGCCGATGTGTTTTTTGTCGCCTTTAAAATCCCCAATTTTTTTCGCCGCCTGTTTGCAGAGGGCGCCTTTGCCCAGGCGTTTGTGCCTGTGCTCGGGGAGTACCGTGAAAAGGGCAGTCAGGCTGCAGTTAAGGCGCTGATTGATCGAGTAACAGGTACGCTGGGTATTAGCTTGGTGGCGTTGACGCTGATTATTGTGGTGGCCTCTCCGGTGCTGGCTGCGATTTTTGCGCCAAAGTGGTTTTTTGATGACCCGGCTAAGTTTGCGGCGACCGCCGATATGTTGCGTATCACCTTCCCCTATCTGCTGTTTATCTCGCTGACTGGTGTGGCTGGCGGTATTCTTAATAGTTATGACCGTTTTGCAGTGCCAGCTTTTACCCCTCTGTTACTGAATGTCAGTCTGATAGCTGCGGCCCTTATTGCTGCGCCACTTTTTGCCGAGCCTGCCTATGCGTTGGCTTGGGGAGTGTTTATGGCTGGTGTGGTGCAGCTGATGTTTCAGTTGCCGTTTCTGCACCGTATCCATATGCTGCCAACGCCCCGAGTGGATTGGCAAGACAGCGGTGTGCGCAAAATTTTGGCCCTGATGGGCCCGGCTATTTTCGGTGTTTCTGTCAGTCAGATTAATCTGCTGTTGGACACTATGCTGGCAACGTTTTTACCTACGGGAAGTGTTTCCTGGCTATATTATTCTGATCGTTTATCTGAGCTGCCCCTGGGCGTTTTTGCCGTGGCTATTGCTACAGTTATTTTACCCAATCTCTCCCGCCATCATGCCGCTGAATCCAAGCAGGCTTTTTCAGAGACTCTGGACTGGGCATTAAAACTAGTGCTGATTATCGCTGTGCCAGCCGCAGCGGCTTTGATACTGTTGGCTGAGCCCATACTGGTGACGCTGTTTTTCTATGGCGATGTGATGACCGCTCGGGATATGACTATGGCGACCCTGAGCCTGCGTGCCTACGCGGTGGGGCTGGTTGCCTTTATGCTGATCAAGGTGCTGGCCCCCGGATTCTTTGCTCGTCAGGATATGCGCACACCGGTGCGTATAGGCGTGATTGCCATGGTCTCCAATATGGTGCTGAACCTACTGTTTGTGCTGCCACTGCATTACTACTGGGAGATTGGTCATATGGGCCTGGCGGCCGCGACCTCTGTTTCGGCCTTTCTAAATGCCGGGCTGTTATACCTGTTTTTGCGCAAGCATAATATCTATTCGCCCTCTGCTCGTTGGATAAGGTTTTTTGTTGGCCTGCTGTTATCCGTTGCAGCTATGGTTGCTGTGCTTGTGATTGTGGCTAATCAGCTCAATGTCGGCGATTCGCACCTCTGGCAGCAGCTGGTCTGGTGGCAGCGGGTGGGCAATATTGGCGCACTCTGCTTGGCAGGTTTTACTACCTATATTGGCTGTTTGTTTGTCACTGGTTTTAGGCTTGCAGATTTGCGCGGGCCCGCCAAAGCGACTTCATCTGACAGCTAGATTCAGGCTTCTGTTTGGGGGCTTTAAATTGTCGGCACCAATCTGGTGCTATCCCTTACCTTTAGGCGCTTTGCTAGGTATACTCAGCCCTCGGTGCGGAGAGTAACGTCCTTGGCTTTAGAACCTAGTAAAATGACCTTTATTCGCGATTTGCAGAGACTGCAGTCGTTCAATCAGCGATCTGTGGTCACCATTGGTTCTTTCGATGGCGTTCATCTGGGTCATCAGGCTATTTTGAAGCAGGTTAAATCTGTGGCGGCGCAATTGGGCTTGCCCTCTGTGGTGATGACCTTTGAACCTCAGCCTCAGGAGTTTTTCTCTGGGGAGAGAGCTCCGGCACGATTGATGCGGTTGCGAGAAAAGGTAGACGCGCTTCTGGAGTTTGGTGTAGACCAGGTGCTATGCCTGCAGTTTAACCGTCAACTGCGCCATCTAAGCGCCAGCGAGTTTGTTCGCTCAGTGCTGGTAGATGGGCTGGGAACCAAGCACTTGATTGTCGGCGATGATTTTCGCTTTGGCTGTGATCGCAGTGGCGATTTCAAGATGCTGTCTGAGATGGGCGAAAGCTATGACTTTGCCGTACAGGATACGGAGACTCTGGCAGTTGATGGCGAGCGTGTCAGTAGCACCCTGGTGCGGCAGATATTGCAGCAGGGCGAGTTCGATCGGGCCAGCCAACTATTGGGCAAACCGTTCAGGATCACAGGGCGTGTTGTTTATGGCCAGCAGCTGGGACGAGAGCTTGGGTTCCCTACGGCTAATGTGCAGCTAAATCGCTACAGTGCGCCTTTATCTGGAGTCTATGCTGTGTTGGTGAATATAGACGGCAGCGTTTATCAGGGTGCCGCAAATGTGGGCCTCAGGCCGACAGTGGGCGATTTAGTAAAGCCTATTTTGGAAGTTCACCTACTGGACTTCACGGGCGACCTCTATGGTCGCAGAATTGAGGTGGAGTTTGTCACCAAGATTCGCGATGAGAAAAAATTTACTTCGCTGGACAAGCTTGTTGAGGGTATCCAGCGGGACGTTAAACAGATAAGAGCCTGGTTTGCAGGCAACAGTGAGAATATAACTTAAGGCCGATATGAGCGACCCAATTGACTACAAGGCAACACTAAACCTGCCCAAAACTGACTTTCCCATGCGCGCCAATCTGGCCCAGCGAGAGCCTGGGATTCTCAAGGAATGGCAAGAGACTAATCTCTATCAGCAGATTAGAGCAGCTCGTGCCGGTCGTGAACAATATATTCTTCACGACGGTCCTCCCTACGCCAATGGTGATATCCATTTGGGTCATGCGGTAAACAAAACATTGAAAGATATTGTGGTTAAGTCGCGCACCATGAGTGGTTTTGACGCGCCCTATATTCCCGGCTGGGACTGTCATGGTCTACCCATTGAGCACAATGTTGAAAAGAAAGCGGGCAAGGCTGGTGTTAAAGTCGACTACTCTACCTTCCGTCAAAAGTGCCGCGACTATGCCATGCGGCAGGTTGATGGACAGCGCAAAGACTTTGTGCGTATAGGTGTGTTTGGTGACTGGGAACGACCCTACCTGACTATGAATTTTGGCGTTGAGGCGGATATTATTCGCGCCCTGGGCAAGATCGCTGAAAATGGTCATCTGGTTAAAGGTTACAAGCCGGTTTATTGGAGTGTGGTGGGTGGTTCTGCTCTGGCGGAAGCCGAGGTGGAGTATCAGGACAAGACCTCGTTCTCTATCGATGTAGCCTATCCGGTGACTGATGCCGTGCAGTTGGAAAAAGCCAGTGCTGCCCTCGGCGGCTTGCCTGGCGAAGGGCAGGTCAATGTTCTAATCTGGACCACAACACCCTGGACAATTCCCAGTAGTCAGGCCATTTCTATGGGTGCCGATCTGGAGTATAGCCTGGTGCAATGCGCTACTGAGGCAGGGCCTGTGCGATTGATTTTTGCCCAGTCATTGCTTGAGCCTGTGATGCAGCGTCTGGAGATCGAAGACTATCAAGTGTTGGCTAGCTGTCAGGGTTCAGCCCTGGAAAATCTGGTCGTTGAGCACCCATTCTACCAGCGTAATATCCCTGTTCTGCTGGGTGACCATGTAACCACTGACGCTGGTACCGGTTGTGTTCACACAGCGCCAGACCATGGTATGGAAGATTTTACTGTGGCCAAGAGCTACGGTATCGGCACCCTTAACTATGTGATGGATAACGGTCTGTTCCGCGATGATGTGGAGCTGTTTGCCGGTGAGCATGTGTACAAGGTCGAAGAGCATATTATCGAGGTGCTTCGGGAGCAGGGCAGATTGATGTCCTGTGGCAAAATCACTCACAGCTATGCTCATTGCTGGCGCACTAAAACGCCGCTGATCTACAGAGCCACGCCCCAGTGGTTTATCTCTATGGATAAAAATGGCCTGCTGGAAAAGGCCAAGGCCGCAGTTAAAGACGTGGCCTGGCACCCGGAATGGGGTGAGGCGCGTATAGAAGGCATGTTGGATGGCAGCCCTGACTGGTGTGTGTCCCGTCAGCGTACCTGGGGTGTGCCCATTGCACTGTTTGTGCACAGACAGACAGGTGAGTTGCATCCGCGCACGGCAGAAATTATTGAGCAGGTCGCACTGTTGGTTGAGCAGAGCGGTATCGATGCCTGGTATGAGGTAGATGCAGCCCAGCTACTGGGTGCAGATGCCGAAGATTATCAAAAGGTCACAGATACTCTGGATGTGTGGTTTGACTCAGGTGTTACTCATGCCTCGGTGATCGGCGCTCGCGAAGAGCTGCGTTACCCTGCAGATCTCTATCTTGAGGGCTCTGATCAGCATCGAGGCTGGTTTCAGTCGTCGCTTAAAACCGCTATAGCCATTAATGGCACTGCCCCTTACAAGGCGGTGCTAACCCATGGCTTTACGGTTGATGAGAATGGCCGCAAGATGTCTAAATCAATCGGCAATGTGATTCCGCCGCAGAAGGTGATCAATGAGTTGGGTGCAGATGTGCTGCGCCTGTGGATCGCCAGCGCGGACTTTAGTGCTGAAATGACGGTGTCTGATGAGATTCTTAAGCGTGCGGGCGAATCCTATCGTCGTATCCGCAACACTGCGCGTTATTTCCTCTCCAATATAGATGGTTTTGATCCCGCGCAACATGAGGTCGATCACGCTGACCTGTTGGCGCTGGATCGCTGGGCCATTGACTGTGCTGCCCAGTTGCAGGATGAGATTATTGATGATTACAATAATTTCCAGTTCCACCAGATCTATCAAAAACTGCACAATTTCTGTGTGCGGGATATGGGTGGTTTTTATCTGGATATTATTAAAGACCGAATCTACACCTGCGCTGAAGACAGTCTGCCGCGCCGCTCTGCCCAGACGGCCCTGTACCAGATTGCCGAAGCCTTTGTGCGCTGGATTGCGCCAATTCTAAGCTTCACTGCCCATGAAATTTGGGGCTATATGCCAGGCGATCGCAGCAGTCCGGTCTTTGTCGCTGAATGGTATCCGCTGCAGCGGCTGGGTGATAACGAGGTGATCAGCAAACAGGACTGGTCGGTTATTTTGCAAGCCAAGGAAGCAATCAATAAGGTGATTGAAGATCAGCGCAATCTGGGTAATGTGAAAGGTTCTCTGGAAGCGGATATTCAGCTATTCGCGGATTCAGCCCTGAGTGAGTCCCTCGCCAAACTGGGGAACGAGTTGCGTTTTGTAACCATCACATCCAAAGCTAGTCTCTCCGGCTTAGAGGGCAGTCATGGCGCTGAAGATTCTGCAATGGAAGGCCTAAAGGTCTTCTTGCAGCGCTCTGCCGCAAAGAAATGTGTGCGCTGCTGGCACTTTATTGATGATGTGGGCACCCATGCCGATCATCCGGAAGTCTGTGGGCGCTGTATCAGTAATATCAGCGGTCAGGCCGAAGTAAGACTTTATGCCTAGGTTGCAGCCAATCACCTTGCTCTGGTTTGCGCTGGCCGCCACTGTACTGCTGGCAGATCAGTACAGCAAGTTGTGGATTATGGAACGCTATGCCTATGGTGAGGGAGAATTTTTTACCAGCTTTTTTAATCTGGTTCGCGCCCATAACTATGGCGCCGCCTTTAGCTTTCTGAGTGACGCTGGAGGCTGGCAGCGCTGGGCGTTTAGCCTGTTGGCGGCGGTAATCAGTCTAGTGATTGCTGTGTGGATTGCCCGCCTACCAGTGCAGCGCAGACTTGAGGGTCTGGCACTGGCGCTGATTTTAGGGGGTGCTCTGGGCAATCTGTATGACCGTTTAACCCTGGGCTATGTGGTCGACTTTTTGGATTTTCACTGGTCGGGAAGTCACTTTCCAGCATTTAATATTGCCGATAGTGGTATCTCTGTGGGTGCGGTACTTTTAATTTTGGATGGTTTTGTCAATAAACCAGACGGGCAAACGACGGACAAAGATTAAGTATTAAATTATGAGCATACCTATTGATACGGGCACCAGCGTGACCCTGCATTTTTCTCTGGCATTGGATGATGGCTATGTGGTGGATTCCAATTTTGAGGGCAATGCGGCCACCTTCACCGTGGGTGATGGCAATCTATTGCCCGGCTTTGAGACAGTATTGATGGGGCTGGTTGATGGTGATGAGCGCGAGTTTACTATAAGTCCAGAGCACGCATTTGGTCAGCACAACCCAGAAAATGTGCAGGCTGTTGAGCGTGGTAATTTTAGTGACGACGAGCTTGAGATTGGTGCCATGTATTCTTTCCAGAACGGTGATGGTGAGTTGCCCGGTGTGATTGTTGAGCTGGGGGATAAAGAAATTATGGTGGATTTTAATCATCCGCTTGCGGGGCAGAATATTCTGTTTAAGGTGAATATTATCAGCGTATCGCCACAGCAGGTTCACTGATGGATATTAAGCTTGCCAACCCACGTGGCTTTTGTGCCGGTGTAGACCGTGCGATAGATATTGTCGACCGGGCGCTGGATATGTTTGGCGCGCCAATCTATGTGCGTCATGAGGTAGTGCACAATAAGTTTGTGGTAGATAAGCTGCGCGATCGCGGCGCTGTCTTTGTTGATGAGCTGGATGAGATTCCCGATGATGTGATTGTTATCTTCAGTGCCCACGGTGTGTCTCAGGCAGTGCAAAAGGAAGCCGCCGAGCGCAATTTAAAGGTTTTTGATGCCACCTGCCCTCTGGTCACCAAGGTGCATATTGAGGTGACCAAGTACTCTGGTGATGGCATGGAATGTGTCTTGATTGGCCACGCCGGGCACCCAGAGGTTGAGGGCACCATGGGTCAGTATGATCTGTCCACGGGCGGCAAGATCTACCTGGTGGAGAATGAAGCTGATGTGCTGGGTCTGGAGGTTAACAATCCAGACAATCTGGCGTTTGTTACCCAAACCACCCTGTCTATGGATGATACTGCGCTGGTGATCGATGCACTGCGTAAGAAGTTCCCATTGATACGTGGCCCGCGCAAAGATGATATCTGTTATGCCACCCAAAATAGGCAAGACGCAGTTAAGCAGCTTGCCATTGAGTCCGATTTGGTACTGGTAGTGGGCTCAGTGGCTAGCTCTAATTCAAACCGTCTGCGTGAGTTGGCCGAGCGCTGTGGCTGCGAGGCTTATCTGATTGATGGCCCCGAGGATATACAGCCAGCCTGGTTGCGGAATACCGGCTCGATCGGCTTGACCGCCGGCGCTTCTGCGCCGGAGGTCTTGGTTCAGGATGTAATCAGCCGGCTGGTTGAGCTGGGTGCAAAAGCGCCATGCGAGCTGGATGGCGTGGAGGAAAATATTAGCTTCTCACTGCCAAAAGAGCTGCGCTGCTAGGCTCAGGCCCAGCTATTTCATATTGCCAATGTAGGCAAATAACGCTTTGGTAGAGGGATCAAGCTCTGCATTTTCGCTGTTCTCTCCCAGCAATTCATTGGCCATCTTCTTACCCAACTCCACGCCCCACTGGTCAAAGGAATTAATATTCCAGATGCTGCCCTGAACAAATACTTTGTGTTCATAGAGAGCAATCAGAGCGCCAAAGTTTTTCGGTGATAGTTGCTTTAACAGCAGTGTGTTGGAGGGCTTGTTGCCAGCGTAGTATCTATGTTGTTGTCCCTCTGGAGCCTCTTGTCCGGTCATTAACGCTGAGGACTGAGCCAGCATATTGCCCAGCAATACCCGGTGGTGCTCCTCATTACTGAGATTGTCCCTGGCCGCGGCAATAAAATCTATGGGCACGATTCTGGTCCCCTGATGAAGCAGCTGGAAAAACGCATGCTGGCCATTGGTGCCGGTCTGACCCCAGAGAATGGCTCCAGTATCGTAATCCACTGGTTCACCGTCGAGGCTGGTGGCCTTGCCGTTGCTCTCCATATCCAGCTGCTGAAGGTAGGAGGGCAGCAGCAACAGGCGCTCGCAATAGGGTATAACTGCCGTGGTCTCCAGCTTGAGGAAATTGCTGTACCAGATGCCAAGTAGCGCCATGATTACTGGCATATTGCTCTCCAGTGGCGCCTGTTGGAAGTGAGTATCCATTTCCTGAGCACCCATTAGCATCTGTTCAAACTGCTCAAAACCGATGCTAATAGCTATTGATAGGCCAATGCTCGACCAAAGTGAGTAGCGCCCACCCACCCATTCGGCAAACTCCAGAATCTGATCTTTGGGGATCCCATAGGCTATAGCATTGTCTGGATTGGCAGTAAGACCAACAAAATGGCTGCTGTTCTGGGCATTATCCAGGCCCAGACTATGCTTAAACCAGTGGATTGCGGTTTTGGCATTTAACAGTGTTTCCTGGGTGGTAAAGGTCTTGCTGGCCAGCGCAACCAGAGTAGTTTCCGGGTTGAGTTTTTTTAATGTGGTTAATATTTCGGCGCCATCAACATTGGAAATAAAGTGCAGATTAATATCAGGATGGGAATACTCTTCCAGCGCTGCGCAGGCCAGCTTGGGGCCAAGATCTGAACCACCTATGCCTATATTGACCACATCGGTAATTGCTTTGCCTGTGCTGCCCAGCCATTGTCCGGCACGAATTTTGTCACTGGCGGCTCTCACTGCCTGCAGTTGTTGTCTAACCTGCGCGATGCGCTCTCTGGCTTCGTCGCCGTTAGCATCGGCGGGCTCGGCGCGCAGAGCGGCATGCAATACGGCGCGGTTCTCTGTGCTATTGATGGGTTCACCGGCGAACATAGCGGTGCGGTGGCTCTGCAGTGGAGACTGCTCGGCCAGATTGAGCAGCTCTGCCCAGACTTTATCTGTCAGCAGGTGCTTGGAAAAATCTAGAAACAACTCACCAGTGCTAACTGAAAATTTGTCGGCACGCTGGGGGTCTGCTGCAAATAAATCCGTAATCCGAACCTCGGCGGCAATATTTGCTTCGGCGATAAGATTAGACCAGGCGGATGTGGCAGTGGGTGAGTAGGTTTTGCTGTTCATATTTGCTCTATTTCCTGTTTGAGACTGCTGTTTAAAGGCGTAGAATCACCGCCGGTGATAAACGCCTCTGCTTTTATGATTTATTGTAATAAAATTACATTAATAGCCATTATAGTGGATTAAATATGGTTAATTTATGTAATTTTGTTACAATTAGCCTAATACCAATTCGGAGCCATTATGGGCCAGATTAACCCCAAAATAGCTGCTGTTACGCAGCGCATTATAGAGCGCAGTGCTTCATTGCGCGCTGATTATTTAACTCAGATTGCAGATGATTATGATAATCGTCCCGAGCGCGGCAAGCTTAGCTGCGGCAATCTGGCCCATGGCTTTGCTGCCTGTGGTGAAGAGGACAAAAATAGCCTGCGGATGATGGAGTCCGGCAATATGGCTATTGTTACCTCCTACAACGATATGCTGTCTGCCCACCAGCCCTATGCCACCTATCCGGACCAGCTTAAGCAGGCGATGCGCGAGATTGGCTGCACGGCACAGGTTGCCGGCGGTGTTCCCGCTATGTGTGATGGTGTGACTCAGGGTCAGGATGGTATGGAGCTAAGTCTGCTGAGCCGCGATCTAATTGCCCAGTGCACGGCCATGTCGCTGTCTCACCAGATGTTTGATGGTGTTTTGGCTCTGGGTATCTGTGACAAAATTGTTCCGGGCCTGATTATGGGTGTACTGAGCTTTGGCTATCTGCCAGCGCTGTTTGTGCCTGCAGGCCCTATGGAGTCTGGTCTGCCCAATAAAGAGAAGCAACGCATTCGCCAGCTGTATGCCGAGGGCAAGGTTGGGCGCGATGAGTTGTTGCAGGCTGAGCTAGAGTCTTACCACAGTGCTGGTACCTGTACTTTTTATGGCACTGCCAACAGTAATCAAATGGTACTTGAGGCAATGGGCCTGCAAATGCCTGGCAGTTCTTTTGTTAATCCGGAAAATCCCCTACGTGAAAAACTAACCGTCGAAGCTGGGTATCAGTTGGCTCGTATTACAGCTCTGGGCAATGACTACAGACCTGTGGGTGAGATTGTCGATGAGCGCGCAATAGTCAATGGCACGGTTGCGCTGCTGGCTTCCGGTGGCTCTACCAATCACACCATGCACCTGGTGGCCATTGCGAGGTCGGCCGGCATTATTCTTAACTGGGATGATATCTCTGACCTGTCTGCTGCGGTGCCTTTGCTGGCCAGGGTCTATCCCAATGGTCAGGCCGATGTAAATCATTTCCATGCAGCTGGTGGTACTAGCTGTATGTTCCGGCAACTTTTGGATGCGGGCTATATGCATGCAGATGCCAAAACTTCCTGGGGTACTAATTTTGCCGATTTTACCCAGGAGCCAAAACTAAATGACGATAACAAAGTTGTCTGGCAGGAGTCTCCGTTGGTGCCGCTGGATACAGATGTTCTGACCACAGTAGATAAACCATTTTCTGATGAGGGTGGTTTGCGCTTGATGAGTGGCAATCTGGGTCGCGGTGTGATCAAGGTTTCTGCAGTGGCGCTTGAGAATCAAATTGTTGAAGCGCCAGCTGTGGTTATTGACGCTCAGGATGATCTGGAGCCTCTGTTTAAGTCTGGTTCACTGAATAGAGACTGTGTTGTTGTGGTGCGTTATCAGGGTCCAAAGGCACTGGGTATGCCTGAGCTGCACAAACTGACACCATTCCTAGGTACATTGCAAGACCGTGGTCACAGTGTTGCCCTGGTGACAGATGGTCGCATGTCGGGAGCCTCAGGCAAGGTACCTGCGGCTATCCACCTGGTTCCAGAGGCTGCTGAGGGCGGTATTCTAAGCAAAATTCAGGATGGCGATATTATTCGCGTCAATGCGGTCACTGGTGAGCTGATGTTTGTGGGTGA
>JAYPYO010000059.1:0-12939 GCA_038135995.1 Porticoccaceae bacterium | reverse complement strand
GCAGAGCCCTTTGCCAAGGTTACCTGGGCCAGCCATATTGATATGGAAACTGGCCGCCCAGTAGAAACCGAATATGCAAATTATCAGGCCAATGGTGGCAGCTATATATGGCCTTCACCCTACGGGGCCCACAACTGGCAGCCTATGTCCTACAGCCCCAAAACTGGTCTGATGTACATTCCAGTACAAAACATACCTCATTACTTTTCTGCGCAAGAAACTGTGAAATATAGGTTAAATCGCTGGAATACCGGTGTAGATCTCAATGAATCGCGGGATCCAACCAGCTGGGTCGCTGGCCAGGCATCTATGGATGCGCTGATCAGTGGCGAACTGCTCGCCTGGGATCCGGTCAAGCAAAAGCCCGCCTGGAAAGTACCCCACGAAGGCCCAGCCAACGGGGGCGTACTCAGCACCTCAGGTGATCTGGTATTCCAGGGCATGGGTAACGGCACCTTTGCCGCCTATGATGCAGACAATGGCGATGCCCTATGGCAGTATCAGTCAGACAGTGCAGTTCTGGCTGGCCCTATGACCTACGAACTTGATGGAGAGCAATACGTGGCTGTAGCCCAGGGCAGCGGCGGCACGGTGATGTTGACCATTGGCGATAATCTCAAGCGCAATAAAGTCAACAAAAACAAACTGCTGGTATTTAAACTGGGCGACTTTGGCCTGACTAAGACATTGCCCGATGAGAGTCTGGCTACCATTTTGCCTCTGAGCGAAGAGGTTACCGCATCCCCTGAAGTCATCGCCAAAGGTGAAGAGCTCTACGGCCACAATTGTGGAACCTGCCATGGTATCAGCGCCAAGAGTAACTATATTGTTCCAGATCTGCGCTATATGAGCGACCAAACTCACAGGGACTTTATCGGTATCGTGCTCGGCGGTTCAAGAGCCCACAAAGGCATGGTGGGATTCTATGAGACTAATACTGTTGAAGATGTCCAAGCCATCCACTCTTACCTGAAAAACCAGCAGCAACGCCTGCCAGAGATGGTAGAGATGACCTTTTTGCAAAAAATCGAGTACTGGTTTACCTATGGTGCAGCCAAGCTGGGTGAGAAGTATCCATGGATGCTCAATGCCACTCGAGATATGATGTACTAGTGTGCAGCAAGAAAAGCTAGCAGCTAAATCAGCTGTACAAAAAAGGGGATAACTTGGTTATCCCCTTTTTTAATATCTAGTGGCCAGGTTTTATACTCTATCAAGCTTGGCCAAGCCTGCCAGCAAACCGCTCAACAATATAGATCACTACAAAGCTAATGCCAGCAGCCGGCAGCAAAATACCCAATAGCACAATGCCTGCAAACAGCCCTTTAGACGGTGGGGAATCAACAGAGTCGTCAACAGCTGCGTCTTCCTTAGGCTTGCGCAGCCACCATGCATACAGTCCAAAACAGCTGATACAGGTGATTGCCAGAGCGGTTAACAGGCCGAGCAACTGATTTAGCCAGCCAAACAGCGCACCCTCATGCAGTGCCACACCCTGAGAGACAAACTGCTCCAGCGGATGGTGGTCTTCAAAGCCTATACGCTGTATCTGCTGTGCCGAGTACTGGTCAAAATGGATAGTCTCACGGTCAGACCTCTGGCCGGGCATAGAGCGTACAGTCCAGACACCATTATTGGGCTTGGGCGGCGCAATCTGCACTGGGGGAATCATCGCAACCACTTGCGGCTTGTGCTCAATTACATCCAATATGCTGAGATCCAAAGCACCTAGATGGCTAGAACTTACACCCCCAGCTGCTGTTTCACTGTGATGAGCATGGGGATCAGAGCTGATCTCCCAGAGGCTGGATTCAGGAATTTTAAGCGCCTCTCCGTCTGGCCTCTCTGACTGCAGGGTAACAAACCATACCTGACCCGGCCCCTGCCAGCCTGCCATAGCTTTTACTTTATCAAACCCAGCACCCCATAGCTGGGTCCAGGGAAGCCCTGATAGCAGCAATAAAATAATGGGCACTGTAAACCACAGGCCAACAACCCCGTGCAAACTGCGCCATTTTTTATCTGCCGCTACCCCGCTCACCTGGGGGCTGACTAATTTTTTTGCTGCCTTGCGATTATCTGGTTTCGACAACCACAGGTACAGACCTGTAATCACCAGAATAATCAGCCAACTGGCCATCAACTCAACCACATAGGAACCCAGGTTCCCCAACAGCAGTTCACTGTGCAGTTTTTTAACCAGTTGCATAAAGCGCTGGTCGCTATTTTTACTGGCCAGCACCTGACCGGAAATACTGTCAACCCAGTAGATGACCTTCTCGCTGTCGGCATTCACCAACTCAATCTCCAGCGATCTATCACCGGGCTTGGCTAATATAAGACGCTTAAAATGAGACTCGGGATGCCTGGCCAGCAATGCCTGAATATGAGTGCTGCTGGCTAATGCTGGCGAGCCCTGCTCTACCACAGGGGCGAGAGCATTGATCGAGGCCTCTTGGTAATTATCTATCTGTGGTTTAAACAGATAAATCGAGCCAGTGATAGACAGTAAAATAGCAAAGGGACAGACCACAAGTCCTGCCAGAAAATGCCAGCGCCACAGGCGCTGCTTAAGCAGCTGTGATCTGTCAGCCATATTATTGACCTAACTGATACTTGGCTTGCACATGATAGGTGCGGCCAGGCCAGGGATGAAACACATAGGCTTCTTCATTAAATAGATTATCAACTCCGGCACTGAGTTTAAGCGCACTGGATAACTTCCAGTTTAGCTTTGCTCCCACAAATACAAAGCTGTCTTGAGCACCAAAAACATTGCTGCCTGTGTCGCTGTTATCAAGCTCACCGAAACTATTGCTGGCATAGCGAACACTGGCACCCATATCCCAGTCAGGCGACAGCTTATAGCTGAGCATCAGATTGCTGCGCCACTTTGGCGAACGCGGAAACTGTTTACCTTCAAAGCTGGGGTTAAATACATTGTCGGTAATTTCAGCATCTACACGGCTGAGGTTAAAACGAATATCCAACGCAGAAGCAAAGATTTCTCGCTGCTCCCAGATAAACTCGGCGCCACTGGTGGTCACCTCACCAACAGGTAAAAAGGTTGAGGTGCCGTTAGTTGCTCGCTGGTTAAAAATCACATCATCAACCACTTCGTGAAACAGGTTGAGACGGACCGAGCCTTTATCAATAGCCTGCACAAAGGACAGATTGTGGAAGACACCATCTTCAGGCTTAAGACTGGGATCAGAGATAATCGCCGCACCAGCACCTTTGCTGTCATTGACATAGAGTTCTTCAATAACCGGGAAGCGCAGTGCTCTGGCCACAGAATAGCGCAGATTAACGCCCTCAGAAGGCTCCCAGGCCAGGGAGAGCTTGGGCGAGAGGCCAGTCTCTGAGCGCTCTGCTATCTCTGTGGCCCCAATAAAGCCATCTTCTGCCTGCCAGTCTTCATAGCGCAGCCCCAATGCCAGGTCCCAGGTTTCAGACAGCGCGTAGCCATACTGAAAAAATACTGCTGATGTGCTGGCTTTACCGCCGCTGTCCGCACGACCTGTTGCTGCATTGCCATCAATCTCATCATCATCACGCAGACCGGCAATGCTATTGTAATCATCAACAATATAATTGAGCTCATAGTCATCGTAGTGCAGACCTACAGATAGTCGCTGGCGGTCGTTACCCAGCCAGGACTCAGTGGCAAACTTGATATCAAAAATCTGCCAGCCAGTATTATCATACTCAGTAATGCGAGCCTTATAGGCTTCATTATCTGCAATATAGCTATTCGCTAAGGGATGGTTACCCGAGCGTATCTCTACGTCGTCAAGGATATTGAAGTAGCTGTAAAAGGCATCACTAACCCAGCCATTGTTAAGCTCTGCACTGACACCTGCACCGATCAACAAACTATCACGCTCCTGACTGCGCTGCTGCATGCGGCTGCGGCCATAAGAAAAGGTGTCGTACACCTGACCATCTACATCAACCCTGCGATCAAAAATAGGATTGCCTGCGCTGTCGCGGAGAAAGTTATTTTGCTGATCTTCAACTCGGGTTCGGTCCTCATAGGCGATTGAACCACGCAATTGAACGCGATCCAGGTCGTAGAATACCTTAGCCTTAAATAGGTCAGTTTTTGACGACTCAGGCCCTGAGTCCGCAAAGTAAATACCGGCTTCAGAGGCTTCGTTGTCACCGGGCACAGCACCTGAGCTGGCAATCGCTGAAGCGGTTCCAGAACCACTTTGAGCAAATAACTGGGTCTGGGGCTGACCTTCGTTATCAAGCCGGGTATAGGAAGCAAAAACCCCCAGATTGCCTATCTTGTTTTCATAGGATCCGTAAGTTCTGTAGCCACCAAAGGTTTCATCGGTCTCCTGCTGCTGATACTCCTGAGCAAAATAGCCGCTTTCAAATGTTATGCGCTCTGAATCAGGCCTTCTGGTATTTACATTAACCACACCGCCCATGGCATTACCACTGTACTCGGCCGAAAAAGCACCATAGATAACCTCGACATTATCGATCTCACCCGGCGACACCAACGACCAACGCGGGGCTCCGCGATATCTGGTCTGCAAGTGATAATGCAGCGGCATACCATCAACAAACACCATAGAGCGAGTCGTTTGGAACATATTAGAGCCGCGCAGTCCGATCACCCCGTTGGGATCACCAATAAAGCGTTTGCGCACAATCAGGCTCGGCTCATGGGCCAGTGCATCTTCGACTGTGGTAATACTGATAGCTTCCAGCTGCTCAGCTGAAATAGAACTGCTAGGGCTAACCAGAGAAGTATCCTGAAATACCTGATCAGCGATAATAGTGACCTCTTCCAGCGCTGCAGCAGGCGCGCAGATAACAGAAAGAGCAATAACTAAGGTGTGGCAAAAACATGCAGACGAGCGGACAGACACTGGTAGGACTCCATTGATAGAAGCGCGCAATGCTACCAATGGATGATCCGATAAAGAATGCGGCAAATTGTCGCAGGTGCAGCCTTAGGCAAAGGCCGCGGGGGATTATTGATTAGCTACCAGTGAACTTCGCCGGTCTGCGCTCCGCAAATGCCATAATCCCTTCTTGCAAATCATTGGACTCCAGGCTGGTCATCATGGTGTACATGCCATTGACCATCAGACTCTGCTCATCGGTCAGGTTCTCGGACTGACGCAGGATAAACTTGGTACCGCGCACAGCCATGGGTGAGTTGCCTGCGATCTCCTGAGCCAAGGCCATGCCCGCCTCCATTGTGGCTTGTGCGGACTCATAGACATCATTGACCAATCCTATCTTCTCGGCGCGATCAGCTTTAATATCCTTGCCTGTATAGGCCAGTTCAGCCACATGTCCCGCATTAAGAATCTTTGGCAGACGCTGGAGGGTGCCCACATCGGCCACCAGACCCAGACGAGTCTCGCGCACACTAAACACAGCATCTGCGCTGGCGATACGAATATCACAGGCGGTGATCAGATCAACCCCTGCACCCAGACAGAAGCCCTGCACCACCGCAATCACCGGCAGTTCGCACTCGGCTAATGAGGTGATGGCCTGCTGGAATTTCTGGGTATTACTCAACTGACGGATATTGGCCTCGGCTTTGGAGCGAGCCTTGGCTTTTTTGTGTTGGCTCAGGCCATCTTCGGCCAGATCGATGCCAGCGCAGAAGTGCTTGCCACGGCCTGCCAAAACAATAGCGCCGAGCTCCCCGTCTTCACAGAGAGCCTCCAGAGCATGAGGTATGGCCGACCAAAGCTCTGTGGACAGAGCGTTATATTTGGATTCGCGGTCAAGCCAGATAATACCCACCTGGCCCTGTTTTTCGATACTTAATACGTTAGATGAAAAGGTCATTCTCTGTTCCCTACCCTTAGGTTGACTGTCTGTTTAGAGAGCGCATGGTCATCTTGGCCAGCTGGGACATATGCACCTCGTCCGGACCATCGGCAATGCGACAGAATCTGCTGGTAGTCCAGATATGGGCCAGGGGTGTGTCCTGACAGACGCCCATACCACCAAAGATTTGCATGGCGCGACTGGAGACGTCCTCACACATTTTTGGCGCAACAATTTTTAGCATGCTGATATCTTCGCGAGCACCGTCGATACCGTATTTATCCATTTTCTCAGCGGCGGCCAATACCAGCAGTCGGCACTGTTCTATATCACAGCGGCTGCGAGCGATCTCGTGCTGCACACTGGTCTTTTTGCTGAGCGGCTCACCGAAGGCAACGCGCTTTTGGGCGCGGTCGCACATCAGCTCAAGGGCACGCTGGGCCATGCCCACAAACATCATGGCATACTGAAAACGGCCTGGCCCTAAACGGCCCTGGGCAATCTCAAAGCCGCGGCCTTCGCCGAGAATCAGGTTGGTTACAGGCACACGTACATCGCTAAAGATCATATCGCCCTCACCACCGGGGCTATGGTATTCACCAAATACCTTGAGTGGTCGAGACATTTTTACCCCAGGCGTATCCGTGGGTACCAGAATAGTGCTGTGTTGCTGATGGCGCGGTGCATCGGGATTGGACTTGCCCATCACCAGCATCAGTTTACAGGCAGAGCCAATCACGTTGGTGGTCCACCATTTGCGGCCATTGAGCACATATTCATCGCCATCGCGCTCAATTTTTAACTCCATATTGGTGGCATCAGAGGAGGCTACATCTGGCTCAGTCATGGCATAGGCTGAGCGGATATCACCGGCCAACAGGGGCAGTAACCACTGCTCTTGCTGTTCTGGAGTGCCGTATTTGGCCAGCACTTCCATATTGCCGCGATCCGGGGCATTACAGTTAAAGATCTGCTGAGACCAAGCTGATCTGGACATGGTTTCAAACAGCGGAGCAATCTCCAAATTGGTCAATCCGGGGCTCCAGGGCTTGTACTCTTCAGGCAGAAACAGATTCCACAGACCCTGCTTTTTGGCCTCGTCTTTTAGGCCCTGATACCAGTCCGGGTATTGCCAGAGGTTGTTTTGGTCGCTAGTAAATTCCTCAAAATCATGCTCGCGAGGATAGATATGCTCATCCATAAATACCTTTAGGCGTTCATTGAGCTCCTCTGCTCTGGCGCTTAGTTCAAAACCCATTTTCTACTCCCCTTAAACTTAAATTTTCGATTAAATAATGCCGGTAATTTTGCGCATCAACTTGTTCATGCCACCAATCCAGCGATCATAGTTACTGGTTTTGTTTTGCATAAATTCTTTTACTATGGGATGTGGCAAAATCAAAAAACTCTCGTCGCGCAAGCCTTCAACCACAGTATCTGCCAGCTCCTCGGGTTCAATCATGCCATTGTTGGCCGCTGCAGCCACCGCATCGTTATCCACTGCAGTCATGGCGGTGCGCACTGCCTGAGGGCACAGCATAGAGACATTTATGCCCTCATGTTTGTGATGAATAGCCAGCCACTCACCAAAGCCCACAGCAGCGTGTTTGGTTACGCCATAGGCGGCACCACCAATTTGATTTAACAGACCAGCCGCGGACGAGGTATTGAGAAAATAGCCACCACCCCGGGCTACCATGCGCGGCACCAGGTGTCTGGCGGCATACACATGTGACATCACATTGATATCCCAGATCGCCTGCCATTCAGCATTGGGGGAATCGATAAACTGGCCAAAGCCAACCCCTGCATTACAGCAAAACAGGTCAATGGGCCCTATTTGGTTTTCGGTATCTTCAATAATCCGGGCTGTGTCCTCTTCTTTGGCCACATCTACCCGCATGGCCACACCACCGATCATATCGGCGGTCTCCTGAGCGTTATCCAGATTGATATCGGCACAGACAATCTGTTTGGCTCCTTCGGCGTGAAAGCGTACCGCCAGAGCCCGGCCAATGCCGCTGCCGGCACCTGTGATAACCACGATTTTATTCTGTAATTCCATAGTCTTGTCCTATTCCAGTTCGCTTAAATCAATGTGCCCAGGTGCTCTTTGCGGAATGGTTTCAATTCATCCATACGCTTGGCCTGAACCAGATTAACCCAGCTCGGGTTTGATATTAGTGCACGGCCCACAGCCACGAGGTCAAATTGATTTTGGTCGAGACGATGCAACAATGTATCCAGGCTGGCAGGGTCTGCTTCTTTAAATGTCAGTTCACCTGGCTTGGGGGTAAAGTCTGCATCCAGACCGACGCTGCCCACTGTGATTGCCGGCTTGCCAGTAATCTTTTGTGTCCAGCCGGCCAGATTGAGGTCACTGCCTGCAAACTCCGGCTCCCAGAAGCGTCGCTGGGAGCAGTGAAAAATATCCACTCCGGCCTCGGACAGGGGCAATAGCAATCGCTCAAGCTCTTCGGGCGTCACTGCCAGACGGGCTGTGTAATCCTGCTGCTTCCACTGTGACCAGCGCAAAATAATAGGAAAATCCGCACCCACTGCAGCGCGCACCGCTCCAATAACTTCCACCGCAAAGCGATTTCGATTTTCAATCGAGCCCCCATAATGGTCGTCGCGCTGGTTGGTGCCCTCCCAGAAAAACTGATCGATCAGGTAACCATGAGCGCCGTGCAGTTCAACGGCATCACAGCCAATAGACTTGGCATCGGCGGCAGCCTGGGCAAAAGCAGCTACCACATCATCAATATCCTGCTGGGTCATAACATGGCGATTAGCCTTGCCTGGCACATTCATACCCGAGGGGCCATAACCTGGCACATCGCCTTCTGGCGGCGTGCCTGATTTGCGCACAGCACCCACATGCCAGAGCTGAGGTGCAATTTTCCCTCCGGCGGCATGTACCGCATCCACGACCTTTTTCCAGCCGGCCAATCGCGCCTCTCCATGGAAATAAGGCACGCCCGGGTAGCCGCTGGCTCCCGCATGACCAACACAGGTACCCTCAGTAATCACCAGGCCCACACCGCCTTCGGCACGGCGGCGATAGTAGTCAACTACATTGTCGCCGGGAATATTGTCGTTGGGCGAAAAGTTTCTCGTCATGGGTGCCATTACGATGCGATTTTTTAACTCTAGGTTTCCCAAACGAAACGGCTGAAACAGGGCATTGTCGGTCATGGTATGTCCGTTATTGTTTTATAAAAAAAGTATCTGTGTGATGGCCGCAATCAAAGCAAGCACCAGTGCCACCAGCACCCTGGGTGAACCCATTAGCAGACTGGTGGTAGCGGGAAAGGCCAGAGTTTTTTCCAGAGCGGCCAGTTTGTCCGCATGGTGGTCACTGCCAAAGGTCGCAAGAAACGTCTCGACGCAGTCACGGCGACTGCGGTATCGGACAATACCTGCGATTGTCCAGTTATCTGCCTGATCGCAGTGCAGGTTTTCAATATTTTTTGCCTGTGCATTGGCGATAAAAAATGGATGACCAGCGCTCTTAAACATGCCCGCCATAAATATTTTGCTGTAACTTTGCAGTAGCTTGGCTGACTCTCTCTTGGGCGACTTTAGATCTAGCAGATTGATCATAAACCATTCACGCCCGTCGTCCTCAGCCAAAAAGCGACGCAGGATAGCCGCTTTATCCGAAGCCAGGCCACTCTCTTCAATGCGCCGCATATAATGCTCTACCTCAGTTTCCGATAACTTGCCTTTAAGACCCACATACCAGACCCAAAATATGGCATATATCAGTGCCACTGCACTCCAGAGACCTATTGCTGAAATCATGATTTGCTCCCCTATTACCGCTGCCTCCTTAGCTGGTGAACAGGCGGCTTTTATTATATTGACAGCAATTATGCCATTACATAAGACTAATGGCGAGATCAATCACCCCAATATGCCTGCTCTGATAAACTTTTGCACTGCAAAGCGTGGCCACCCAGTCACATTGCATTGAGCTCAGGACCATGGAGCTGTATGCGAGGTCCCTGCTTCAATCTACCCCCTTGGCGGCAACCCATGAACCATGGTCAGAAATTCCATGTGGGTACCACCCCGGCGAAACTCGCTTAACTCCTGATACTGGGCATCAGCCCACCAGGCATTGGCCACGTCCTCTGAGGGAAAACTAAAGATAATCATGCGCCCCTCTCTTGGCGCCTGGCCCTCGAGAGTAATTGGGTTGTCATCAAATGTTAAAAAGCTACCGCCATATTGTTTCAGGATAGGGAAAAACCCCTTTTCGTATTTGCGGTACTCATCGGCATCGGTCACTTTTAGGTTAACCACCATATAAACTGGAATATCTGACACGTTAACAACCCCTATTGTTAGTTTTATTTGATCGCCGCTACATTAAATAGTCTTGCTCCATTGGGCAATAGCGCCTGACATCTCAACTGGGGCTGAAGTTTCGGGCAAGCTATTTAAGTATGACCGGCGGGGCTAACTTTTTACCGCTCCACTATCCTGAAATCAAATCAACTCCGATATACTCACTATCAGGTTGTTTTGCTGTTATATTGTCATAGCGAATGCCAAAATAAGAAGTTAGACGGTTTTAGCAAAAATCGCATTAAAAAATTAGAATCAATCCAGGGGTCTGTAATGAACAAGTTTTTTGAGTTTTTCCGTGTGATATGGAATTTTTTCCAGGCCGCACCCACATTGATATTCTTTAAGCCCCCAGCAGACGAAGAAAAAACCTCCTTGGGTTTGCTGTTTCAGACGACCGCCGCCAAGTATCCCCAGAAATCTGCCATTGTCTGCGAAGGGCAGGAACTCAACTGGTCTGAGCTTAATACCCTGACCAATCAGTTTGCTCATAGCCTTAAACAGCAGGGTGTCACCCGTGGTGACTGTGTGGCAGTGCTGATCGAAAACCGCACCGAATTGCTGTGCAGTATTTTTGCACTGGCCAAAATTGGTGCAACAGCCGGTTTAATTAATACCGGCCTTACCGACCGTCCTCTGGCCCATTGTATTAGCACCGTAAACTCAAAAAAGTGTCTGATTGGACAGGAGTTGCTCTCCTCAGTTGAGGGAGTCAAAGATAACCTTGAGCTGGCCGACAAAGATTATCTCTGGGTACAGGACCATCAGATAGATCAGGCAGCACCAGCCTGGGCCACCGACTTTAGTGCCACATTGGCGGATATGCCAACCGACAATCATCCAGAGACCGAAGATATTGCCGCTGGTGAAATCGCTCTGTATATCTTTACCTCCGGCACAACTGGCCTGCCCAAGCCAGCCATTGTCTATCACCGCAAAATTATGTCGGCGGCCAAGCCCTACTCTACAGTGGGCTTTCACGCCAAACCTTCGGATCGCATGTATATCTGCTTGCCCCTGTACCATGCCACCGGATTTTTGCTGGGTATTGGCAGCTGCCTGCATTCTGGCGCATCCATGTTCCTGCGCCGTCGCTTCTCAGCCACTCAGTTTTGGCCTGAGGTACAAAAGTACCGGACCACATTATTTGTTTATGTGGGAGAGCTGTGTCGCTATCTGGCTATGGCTCCTGAGTGCCCGGAGGAAAAGAACAACCCCCTTAAAACCATGCTCGGCAATGGCCTGCGCCCGGACGTCTGGGATATGTTCCGCAATCGCTTTGGGGTCAAACGCATTACTGAAATCTATGGCTCCAGTGAAGGCAATGTCACATTCCTGAATATTCTCAATAAAGACTCCACCATAGGCACCGGCTCTGTAGTGGTGATGCTGGTTAAATATGATATTGAAAACGATGAAATTGTGCTGGACGAAAATGGCAAGGTTATCGAAGTAGAGGAAGGTGAAGCAGGTCTGATGCTGGGTCAGATTGACGACCGCTACAAGTTCGATGGCTACAAAAATGCCGATGCCACCAATGACAAAATACTCACTGACCTGCGTGAACCCGGGGACCGCTGGTTTAATACCGGTGATCTGATCCGTAAGATTGATGTGGGCTTTGCCATGGGTCTGCCCCATTACCAATTTGTAGATCGTGTGGGCGATACCTTCCGCTGGCGAGCAGAAAATGTCTCGACCAATGAAGTGGGCGAGATTCTCAATGCCTGCGATCAAGTTGAGATCAGCAATGTCTATGGTGTGGATATTCCCGGTGCCGAGGGCAAAGCTGGTATGGCCGCTATTACACTGGCCCCCGGGCAGCAGTTTAATGCCGAGGCATTTACTGACTTTGTCGACCGCGAGCTCCCTGCCTTTGCCCGCCCGGTGTTCGTGCGCATTGAAAAAGAACAGGATACCACCGGTACCTTTAAATTATTTAAAGGCAAGCTAAAGCAACAGGCCTATCATCTGGATCAGGTTGAAGAACCTATCTATGTGCGTCAGCCAAAAGCTAAACAGTACGAACTACTTGACCGCGGATTTTATGAGCAGCTGGTTAATGGCAGTGCCGGGTACTAGAACATAATGACAACCATGAATTTGCAGGTTGCAGATGGCGTCCATATTCTGACCCTGACCAATGCGGAGAATGGCGGTGACAATCGCCTGACCACAGAGGTTGTAGAGGAATATCTCGCTGCCCTGGACATAGTCGAACAGTACCAGGGCAACACAGCCCTGCTACTGACCTGTAGCCATGAAAAAACCTTTTGCACAGGCATTAACCTGGATTGGCTGCTGCCACTAAACGATGCTGACCGCAGGGAATTCACAACTGCCTTTGAAACATTACTGTGCCGTCTTGCACTGCTTAGTGCGCCCACAGTTGCCTGTATTAATGGCAATGCCTATGCAGGCGGCGCAATTGTAGCCAGTGCAACAGACTTTCGCCTGATGCGCTCTGACCGCGGCCGCTTCTGCTACCCTGAAGTGGATATTAAAATCCCCTTTACCCAGATATCCAGTGATATAGGCAAGCTGTTACCCAATCGGCAGGCGGTAAAAAACATGATGCTGACCGGGGTTGCTTATACAGGGATAGAATGTGCCGAGCTGCAAATTGTCGACGCCATTTACCCCCAGGATCAGTTGCAGCAGGAGGCTCTTAGCCTGGCCAAAACATTAGCCAGTAAAGACCGCGAAACCTACTGCAAAAATCGCAATTTGATGAGGCCTGAGATTGTGGCTCATTTAAAAAATCTAACCCAACAA
>JAYPYO010000058.1:0-13058 GCA_038135995.1 Porticoccaceae bacterium | reverse complement strand
ATTATTGATCATATTCTTCAGGGTACCGGCCGCGATGTCATCGTCGAGTCAGATCGGCGCGCGGCTATCCGCCAGGCTATTTTTGCGGCAGATAAAAATGACGTGGTATTGATTGCCGGTAAAGGCCACGAGGATTACCAGATATTGGGCGCACAGCGTCTACCATTTAGTGATCAGACCGAGGCGCGACTGGCACTGCGGGAGATGGAAGCCAAGGCGCGCAGTGGAGGTGATCAATGATGACCCAGCAGCGCCTCGCTGATGCCGCCCAGCGATTTGGCGGCACATTATTAAACCCGGATTGCTACTTCGATGCGGTATCTATTAACAGCCGCACTATTAATGAGGGCGATCTTTTTGTTGCGCTGGTTGGTGAGCGCTTTGATGCCCATAAATTTTTACCCCAGGCTGCGGCTGTTGCCAGCGGGCTGGTGGTCTCTGAGGCGGATAAGTCTCTACCCCTTCCTCAGTGGGTGGTAGAGGATACCACTGTGGCGCTGGGGCAAATTGCTCAGCTGCGCCGGGAGACCTTTGAGGGTCCGGTGATTGCTATTACTGGCAGTACCGGGAAAACCTCGGTCAAAGAGTTGACCGCCTCGATTCTTCGTCAGGGTGGTTCTGTGCATGCGACAGCGGGCAACCTTAACAACCATATAGGTGTGCCCTTAACTCTGTTGGCTATGGATGGGGATATAGAGTTCGCGGTTATTGAGATGGGCGCCAGCGCCGGGGGCGAAATTGGCTATCTGTGCTCCATTGCCAAGCCGGACATTGCACTGATCAACAATGTGCAGTCGTCTCATATAGAGGGCTTTGGCAGTGTCGAGGCGGTGGCCGCTGCCAAAGGCGAGATTTACAGCGGCTTAAAGTCTGCCGGCATTGCTATTCTTAATCTTGATCAGCCCTGGTGTGACCAGTGGCGCGCGCTGATTGATGATAGGCCCTGTCTGACATTCTCTGTCTCTGATGCCGCAGCTGATATTAGCGCCAGCCATATAAAAGTTATGGCAAATGGCTGTTGCAGCTTCATTCTGCGAGTCAACTTGCTGTCGGAGCAGCCCGCTTTGGAGCAGCCTGTCGAGCTGTCTATTCCAGGTACCCATGCGGTTGAAAATGCTGTTGCAGCCTCTGCCTGCGCTCTCGCTGCTGGTGCCAATTTAGAGCAGATTGCCGCTGGCTTGGCTCTGGTTTCTCCCATTGCTGGTCGTCTGGATATCAAGCCACTGGCCAATAATAGTGCTGTTATTGACGACAGCTATAACGCCAGTCCCAGCTCATTTCGCGCTGCCATTGATGTGCTGGCTAATCGCTCCGGGCGCAAAATTCTGGTCATGGGCGATATGGGTGAGCTGGGCGATGACAGCGTCAATATGCATGCTGAGGTGGGTGCTTACGCTTTGGAGGCTGGGGTAGATGCTCTTTACGCTGTAGGTGAACTTAGTGCTAGCGCCTGTGCTGCCTTTGGTGGCAACCATTTTCAATCCAAAGAATTGCTGGCAACAGCAGTGGCCCAGGAATTGACCAGAGCCAGTGCAGACAATCACCCGGTTACCTTTTTAGTAAAAGGATCTAGAAGTGCAGGTATGGAAAAAATTGTTGAACACCTAACTACCCGAGGTAATGACTAATGTTGCTGTGGCTTGCAGATTATCTAAGTCAATTTTATAGCGCTTTTTCAGTGGTGCAGTATCTCACCCTGAGAGGTATTTTCTCGGTAATGACCGCTCTGGCGATCTGTATGGTGGCCGGGCCTATTGTTATTCGCCGGCTCAACTATCTGCAGATGGGTCAGGCGATTCGCAGTGATGGTCCCCAGAGTCATTTAAGCAAGGCGGGCACCCCAACCATGGGTGGCGCACTAATTCTGTTGGCGATCTTTGTCTCCACATTACTATGGGGAGATCTGCACAATCGCTATGTCTGGGTGGTGCTGGGTGTGACCCTAAGCTTTGGGCTTATTGGTTGGGTTGATGATTATCGCAAGGTGGTAGAAAAAAATCCCCGTGGCTTGCCGGGGCGCTGGAAGTATTTCTGGCAATCTGTATTTGGCACCATTGCTGCACTGGTGCTCTACTTCACAGCTCAGAGCCCGGCCGAGCTGGAGCTTATTGTGCCGTTCTTTAAGAACTTCGCACTGCATATGGGCCCGCTGTATATTTTGTTTACCTATTTCGTAATTGTTGGCACCAGTAATGCCGTCAATCTAACCGATGGCCTGGATGGTCTGGCTATTTTACCTACGGTGTTGGTCAGTGGCGCTCTGGGCGTTATTGCCTATCTTACTGGCAACTATCAGTTTGCTACCTACCTGCATATCCCCTTTATAAGTGGCGCTGGCGAGCTATTAATTTTTACTGCTGCACTGAGTGGCGCAGGCCTTGGATTTCTATGGTTTAACACCTATCCCGCCATGGTGTTTATGGGCGATGTGGGTGCGTTGGCCCTGGGCGCAGCGCTGGGTGTGGTGGCGGTGATTGTACGTCAGGAAATCGTGTTGCTGATTATGGGTGGCGTCTTTGTGATGGAGACCCTGTCGGTAATTATGCAGGTGGCCTCTTTTAAGCTTACTGGCAAACGTATTTTCCGTATGGCGCCCCTGCATCATCACTATGAATTAAAAGGTTGGCCAGAGCCCCGTGTGATTGTGCGCTTCTGGATTATTACGGTAATGCTGGTGCTGTTTGGCCTGGCAACATTAAAACTGCGTTAAATAATGATGAGTACGGCAATGACCAATGTAATCGCGACTAATCGCAAGACAGCTATCCTGGGCATGGGTGCCACTGGACTGTCTGCGGCGCGTTTTCTGGCGTCTATTGGCGACTCATTTGTGTTTGCTGATAGTCGCAGCGAACCACCGAGATTGCAGGAAGTAAGAGACCAGTATCCGGATACCCCAGTGGTACTCGGAGACTTTGATCGCGACCTACTGACTCATATGGATCGTGCTCTGGTTAGCCCGGGTATCTCACTAGAGGAGCCTGCTCTGGTTGCAGCTCGAGAAAATGGTGTTGAACTGATTGGTGATCTGGAGCTGTTTTTACAACATGCTGCAGCGCCAGTAATTGGTATTACTGGTTCCAATGGCAAAAGCACGGTGACCACATTGCTCGGCGCCATGGCCGAGGCCAGTGGTTTAAATGTAGCCGTGGGCGGCAATCTTGGCGTACCCATGCTGGATCTGCTGGATGATCAGTGCGAGCTCTATGTGCTCGAGCTATCGAGCTTTCAGCTGGAGCTGCTCAATGATAGTCGCGGTGCCATAGTGGCCCTACTCAACGTATCTCCGGATCATATGGATCGCTATCAGGGACTACAGCAATATCATGCAGCTAAACACCGTATATTCCGCGGTGCCAGCAAGGTGGTGATCAATCGTGAAGACCAGCTCACCAAGCCGCTACTGTCCAGCCAGGTAGAGCAGATCAGCTTTGGTCTAAACCAGCCTGATCTGGGTGAGTTTGGCATTTTGCAAGGTCTGGAGAAGGGCTATCTGGCCCGTGGTATTGAGCCTCTGATGCCTATTGCTGAGGTGGCGCTGAAGGGCACTCACAACCTTGCTAATGCGCTGGCGGCGCTGGCCCTGGGTTGTGCTGCAGGCCTGCCTGTACAGGCTATGTGCGAGACTCTTAAAACTTATCGCGGTCTACCTCACCGCTGCGAAAATATTGCCCAAATCAATGGCGTGCTCTACATAGATGACTCCAAAGGTACTAATTTAGGTGCCACGGAGGCAGCGCTGGAGGGTTTTGGCAGCGCTGAGCGCAAAAATCTTATCCTACTTGCTGGTGGTCAGGGCAAGGATCAGGACTTCTCTGGCTTGCAGTCGGCCGCCGCAAAATATGTAAAGCAGGCGCTATTATTTGGCCAGGACGCAGAGCAGGTTGATCTGGCTATACAGTCTGTCTGTGATACTCAGCGGGTTGACTCACTGCAGTCTGCTGTTAAACAGGCTGCTGTGGTAGCCAGCGCCGGGGATATTGTGCTGTTGTCGCCGGCCTGCGCAAGCTTCGATCAGTTTTCAGGTTTTGAAGAGCGCGGCCTGTGTTTTCAGCAGGCTGTGGCCAACTTGCCTGGTGCTAAGCAGACAGAGTCTGGAGGGCAGTTATGCAATTAGTGTTGCCCCTAAAACAGTTCACTCTGTCACAGACCCGCTGGCATCTGGATATGCGCCTGCTGTTACCGGTGTTGGCGCTGCTTTCCATTGGCCTGATTATGGTGGCCTCTGCATCCTTTAGTTTTGCCGAACACAGACTTGGCGATCAGCTGTTCTTTTTCAAGCGCCATCTGGCCTATTTGATTATTGCAGCTGGTGCTATGGCTGCAGGCTTTTTCGTGTCGCCATCGGTCTGGGCTAACTATGGTCGGCTGTGGATTTTGCTAGCTATCTTTCTGCTTGTTATCGTGCTGATTCCGGGTATTGGCCGCGAGGTCAATGGCAGTCGCCGCTGGTTGGCTTTTGCCGGGTTTACCCTGCAGGTATCCGAGTTAGTAAAGGTGGCCACAGTGGTATTTTTGGCCGCTCACCTGGAAAAACATCGCGAGACTCTGAGTGATGACTGGCGCGAGTTTTTTAAGTTGATCGCAGTGATAGTAGTGTTGTCGATACTGCTGCTAATGGAACCAGACTTTGGTTCGGCGGTGACTCTGAGTTGCACCTTTATGGCGCTGTTATTCTTAGGTGGTTCCCATATCCGTCAGTTCAGTCTGGTCTTTGCAGCTGGCCTTCTGGCCATCGGGGCTCTTGCTTATGCGGCTCCCTATCGTCTGGAGCGTCTGGCCACCTATATGGATCCCTGGTCTGACCCCTTCAACGCTGGCTACCAGCTAATTCAGTCGCTGATTGCCTTTGGTCGAGGCGAGTGGTTTGGCGTAGGGCTGGGTCAGTCAGTGCAGAAGATGCTCTACTTGCCAGAGGCCCATACAGACTTTGTATTTGCAATCTTTGCCGAAGAATTTGGCTTTGTCGGTGTGCTCTGCTTAATGGGCCTCTATGTGCTTATGGTTCTGCGCATTCTACAGTTGGGCAAATTGGCGATTGGCCGCAAGGATTGGTATGCCGCCTTTGTCCTAATTGGCTTTGGTTTGCTGCTCAGTGGTCAAACCTTTATTAACTTGGGGGTTAATGCAGGCCTATTGCCCACCAAAGGCCTGACTTTGCCATTCGTTAGCTATGGTGGCAGCAGCTTACTGGTTTGCTGCGCCATGATCGGCATGATGCTGAGATTTTCCCATGAGTTCCAGTCACCTCCAGCTGCAGTCAGGAGGCCCAGATATGGAAAATAATCCAGCTTCAATGAGCGACTGCAGAGTGATGATTATGGCTGGTGGCACGGGCGGGCATGTGTTTCCCGCGCTGGCAGTTGCCGAACGCCTGCGCAGCAAAAATGTAAAGGTTGCCTGGTTGGGCACTAGGCGCGGTATCGAGTCTGAGCTGGTGCCGGCCAACAATATTGAGCTTAATTATCTGAGTATTGAGGGTATTCGCGGGCGAGGGTTTGGCGCATTACTCAAGGCCCCATTACTGCTTTTGCGATCAATTACTCAGGCTCTCAAGGTGCTGTCTCAATTTAAGCCTGCAGTGGTTCTGGGTATGGGTGGATTCGCCTCAGGTCCAGGTGCTGTGGCGGCAAAATTGAAAGGCATTCCAGTGGTCATTCACGAGCAAAACTCTGTGGCTGGCACCACTAACAAACTATCGGCAACCATTGCCGCGCGGGTGATGCAGGGCTTTCCCGACACTCTGTCAAAAGGCGAATGGTGCGGCAATCCGGTGCGGCCTGAGATAGCACAGCTGGCTCCCCCTCAGCAGCGCTTTGCTTCGCGCAGTGGTAGCCCATGCGTACTGATTTTGGGTGGCAGCAGAGGAGCGCTGGCGATCAATAAATTATTGCCATTGGCTCTGTCACAGATGGATGCTGGCCAGCGTCCACAGGTGCTGCATCAGACGGGCAAAGCTCACTGGCAGAGCACCTGCGATCAGTACAAACAGCAGGGCCTTAAAATTACCGGCGAGCAGCTGCAAGTGGTGCCATTTATCGACGATATGGCGGCGGCCTATAACTGGGCTGACTTTGTTATCTGTCGCAGCGGCGCCCTAACTGTCGCCGAGCTAACCTCGGTTGGTCTGGGCGCTCTGTTGATTCCTTTCCCTCATGCTATCGATGATCACCAAACTAAAAATGCGCAATGGCTGGTGGTGCAGGGTGCGGCGAAATTATTCCAGCAGTCTGACCTAACTGCTCCATTGCTGGCTGAGCAAATTAGCCTGCTATGTAACGGTCCAAAAATGCGTCTGGATATGGCTATGCGCGCCCGAGAGCTGGCGCAAAATGATGCTGCCCAGCGAGTTGCAGATGTCTGTTTGGAGGTCAGCAATGAAAGCTAATATTAATTTCACGGTTCCAGAAATGCGTCGTATTCGCCGCATTCATTTTGTGGGTATAGGCGGCAGCGGCATGTCTGGTATTGCCGAAGTATTGCTCAATCAGGGCTACGAGATCAGTGGTTCAGATATAGGGGTCAATCCCAGTGTGAGACGTTTGACCGAGGCCGGTGCCGAGATATTTATTGGTCACAGCGACAGCAATATTCAAGGTGCTGATGTTGTGGTTCAGTCCTCAGCGGTCACCGTTGAGAACCCTGAGATCGCCAGCGCTCGCGAGAAGGGGATTCCGGTAGTGCGACGCGCAGAAATGCTCGCTGAGTTAATGCGCTACCGCCATGGAATAGCTATCGCGGGCACCCATGGCAAGACCACAACCACCAGCCTAATCACAGCGATTTTGGCTGAGGATGGCCGCGACCCAACCTTTGTGGTCGGTGGTCGGGTCAATAGCGCTGGTACCAATGCCAAGCTGGGTGGCAGCCGCTATCTGGTGGCCGAGGCAGATGAAAGTGATGCCTCGTTCCTGCACCTGCAGCCCATGGTGTCGGTGGTAACCAATATCGAAGCTGATCATATGGAAACCTATGGCTTTGACTTTGAAGTCATGAAAAAAACCTATATCGAATTTCTGCACAATCTGCCGTTTTATGGTCTGGCGGTTATGTGTATTGATGATCAGGCGATTCGCGATCTGCTGGTCGATGTGGCGCGACCCATGCTGACCTATGGATTTAGTCAAGATGCGGGATACAGAGTGCATAGCCTGAAGGCGGACAAGCGTCACTCCCACTTTATGATCGATCGGCCAGATGGCAAGGATTCACTATCTATCAAGCTCAATATTCCAGGGCGTCACAATGCCCTCAATGCAGCGGCGGCTATAGCTGTAGCCACTGATGAGGGTATTTCCGATCAGGCCATTATTGCAGGTCTGGAGAAGTTCTCAGGGGTTGGGCGCAGATTTGAAATGATTGGCGAATATCCGGTGACCGATGGCGATGCCATGTTGGTAGATGATTATGGTCATCATCCCACCGAGGTGAAGGCGACCATTGATGCGGTTCGCGATGGCTGGCCCGACAAGCGTCTGGTGATGGTCTTCCAGCCTCATCGTTACAGCCGAACTCGCGATCTCTACGAAGACTTTGTCAATGTACTGGCTCAGGTTGATGTGCTCCTGGTGCTGGACGTGTATCCGGCAGGAGAAGCGGCGATTGCCGGTGCCGGCAGCAAAAATTTGTGCGGCAGTATTCGCCAGCGCGGTGGCATAGACCCTATCTATGTAGAGCGAATTGAAGATGTGCCCAATTTGCTGGCCGAGCTGGTTCGTGGCAATGACCTGGTACTCACCCAGGGTGCTGGCAGTGTTAGCAAGCTAGTGGCTATGTTGGCAGACAGCCAGCTGCTGCATGTTGTGGAGGATCAGGCATGACAGTCTCCTCATCAAGTTTTGGCCGTGTTGGGCTGCTCTATGGTGGCAGCTCCTCAGAGCGCGAGATATCGCTGATGAGTGGCGACGCAGTGCATAGGGCCATGCTCGATCTGGGTATTGAGGTCGTAGCCATTGATGCTGGTGAAGATTTACTGCAGATACTGCCCAGCCATAATCTGGATAGGGTGTTTATCGCCCTGCATGGTCCTGGAGGTGAGGATGGCACATTGCAGGGCGCTCTGGAATATCTGGGTATTCCCTATACCGGCAGTGGCGTTTTGGCCTCAGCTCTGGCGATGGACAAGCTGCGCTGCAAGCAGATGTGGCAGGGCATAGGTCTGCCCACAGCAGATTTTGCAGTACTCGAAGAACAGTCAGATTGGTCAGCAATAATGCAGCGTCTGGGTGGCAAAGCCATGGTTAAGCCCGCCTGCGAGGGCTCAAGTATTGGCATGAGTCGCGCACAGACTCCAGAGCAGCTACAGCAAGCCTGGGCCGAGGCAGCAAAGTATGCAGCTACGGTGATTGCAGAGCCTTTAATGGAGGGTGAAGAGTACACGGTAGCCATTCTGGGTGGCCAGGTGCTGCCCTCTATCCGCATTCAGGCCAGCGAAACCTTTTACGACTATCAGGCCAAGTACTTTAGTGATGAGACCCAATATTTCTGCCCCGCTGGCCTCTCTGAAGAGCGTGAAGCCGAGCTCCGAGAGCTTTCCATGAGCGCATTTCAGACCCTTGGCTGTTCAGGCTGGGGGCGGGTCGATGTAATGGTAGACAACCAGGGCCGATTTCAGTTGCTAGAGGTAAATACAGTGCCTGGTATGACTGGTCATAGCCTGGTGCCTATGGCAGCTCAGGCAGCGGGTCTCAGCTTTCAGCAGCTGGTGCAGGCTATTTTGCAGGAGGCCGTCTAATGGCCACACAAAACCGTCGCGGTGCCAACCGCCAGCAGCAGGCGCAGGCCAGCTCCTCAGAAGGATTTATGAACAACCTGTCGCGGCTGGTGATGTTAGCGCTGTTCGTCACAGTGCTCTATGGCGGCAAGCTGATGTTTGATCAGCTGGATAAGCCACTGACTCAGGTCATGGTGGGTGGTGATTTTAACTATATGCAGCGACAGGATCTGGCCCAGCTGGTCAGTGCAGAAATTGATGGTGGTTTCCTGACGGTAGATCTTAGTCATTTGCGTCAGGTGCTGCAGGACCACTCCTGGGTCGACCATGTGAGTATCCGTCGTCAATGGCCATCCACATTGCGAGTAGAAGTGATTGAAGAGGTACCCATTGCTCGCTGGGGCGAAGAGGGTTTCCTCAACCGGCTGGGAGTTGAGCTGGCGATTGATGACAACAGCAGGCTGGATAGTTTGCCTGTACTCAGGGCCGACTACGGCAGCTCGGCAGAAATGATGCAGCACTACCAGCTGCTGGCAGAATTATTGCTGCCTACCGGGTTAAAGCTGATCGAAATGCAGCGAGACCACATGGGTGCCTGGCGAGTGGAGACCAATCAGGGTATCGAGTTGGTGCTGGGGCGCGAACAGATTGGCGAAAAAATTAAACGCCTGGCCCTGGTTTGGGCGTCGGGTCTGAATCAACAGGCGAAAGAGATAAAAACTATAGACCTGCGTTACCCCAATGGTCTGGCCGTGGCATGGAGAGACGGCACATTGGCTGGCGCAGATTGGAATACACGGCAAAACGCAGTTTCGACTGTGCGGGGATAAAGCGAACTGCTGAGGAAAAATTATGGCTAACACCAATGAAGAAAACATGATTGTTGCACTGGATATAGGCACCTCCAAAGTGGTCGCCATTGTTGGCGCTATCAGTGCCAATGGCGATCTGGAAATTGTCGGCACCGGCATGAACAGATCCTCCGGGCTCAAGAAAGGAGTGGTGGTCAATATTGAAGCCACAGTCAACTCCATTCAGCGTGCCATCGAGGAGGCCGAGTTAATGGCAGGCTGTTCCATCCATTCGGTTTATGCAGGTATTGCTGGCAGCCATATTCGCAGCCTGAACTCTCACGGCATCGTGGCTATCCGCGACCGCGAGGTGCAGTCGCTGGATGTAGAGCGGGTAATAGATGCTGCCAGAGCTGTGGCCATTCCAGCTGATCAGGAAATCCTCCACGTTCTGCCTCAGGAATACATTATTGATGAGCAGGAAGGTGTGCACGAGCCCATAGGTATGTCCGGCGTGCGCCTGGAAGCCAAGGTCCATCTGGTGACCTGTGCCGCCAATGCCGCCCAGAATATCAAAAAATGTATTCGCCGCTGTGGGCTGGAAGTGGATGAGATTGCACTGGAGCAGCTCGCCTCCAGCCACGCGGTGTTGACAGAGGACGAAAAGCAATTGGGTGTAGCCCTGGTAGATATAGGTGGAGGTACCACAGATATCGCCATATTTACCGAGGGCGCAATTCGTCATACCGGCGTGATTCCAATTGCAGGTGACCAGGTGACCAATGATATTGCCATGGCTCTGCGCACACCCACGCCCCATGCCGAAGAGCTGAAAATTAAATATGCCTGTGCCCTGGCCAAGCTGGCCCGTCCGGAAGAGACGGTTAAGGTGCCCAGTGTCGGCGACCGCGAGTCGCGGGATATGTCGCGGCAGCTGCTGGCCGAGGTAGTGGAGCCCAGATACGACGAATTATTTACCCTGGTTCAGGCAGAGCTTCGCCGCAGTGGTTACGAAGAATTGATTGCCGCTGGTGTAGTGCTAACCGGCGGCACGTCAAAGATGGAAGGTGTTACCGAACTGGCAGAGGAGATATTCCATATGCCAGTGCGAATCGGTACGCCGGTCAATGTAAAAGGACTGTCGGATATTGTGAATAATCCTATTTATTCGACAGGAGTTGGACTGTTGCACTTTGGTGTTCAGCAACAGCGTAAGGACGGGTTTGTGGACGGCGCAGGCAGTGGCAAAAAGCAGACCAATACTACTCTGGAAAAAATCAAAGGTTGGTTCCAGGGCGGAGTTTAGTTGTCACGGATGACTGTGACTGTGAAATTTAATTGTGAGGCGCAAATAAGGGGAAACCTATGTTCGAATTAGTAGATAGCATTCCAAAGAATGCAGAAATCAAGGTAGTAGGAGTCGGCGGCGGCGGCGGTAACGCAGTTCGCCATATGATGGACAGTAATATCGATGGCGTGCACTTTATTTGTGCCAACACCGATGCTCAGTCACTCAATGATCTGGGTGATGCCACCATACTGCAGCTGGGAGGCACCTTGACCAAGGGGCTGGGTGCTGGCGCCAATCCGGAAGTGGGCCGAGAGGCAGCTCTGGAAGATAAAGATCGTATCGCCCAGGTGCTCGAAGGTGCCGATATGGTATTTATTACCGCTGGTATGGGTGGTGGCACGGGCACAGGCGGTGCACCGGTTATCGCCGAAGTGGCCAAGCAGATGGGTATCCTGACAGTAGGTGTAGTCACCAGGCCATTCTCATTTGAGGGTCGCAAGCGCATGGCTATTGCAGATGCTGGTATTGCAGCCCTTAAAGAGCGCGTCGACTCGCTGATTATTGTACCCAATGAGAAGCTGCTGCAGGTGCTGGGTAAAGAGATGACAGTAATCAATGCCTTTAAGCAGGCCAATGATGTGTTATTTGGTGCTGTGCAGGGTATTACCGATCTGATATTGCTCGATGGTTTGATCAATGTGGATTTCGCCGATGTGCGCACTGTTATGTCAGAAATGGGCATGGCAATGATGGGGACAGGTGAAGCCAGTGGTCAGGACCGTGCCATTGTGGCCGCCGAAGGCGCCATCAAATGCCCACTTTTGGAAGATATTAATCTTCAGGGTGCCAAAGGTATCCTGGTCAATATCACCAGCGGCTATGATTTGACTCTGGGTGAATTCGAAGATGTGGGTAACACCATTCGCGAGTTTGCCGATGAAGATGCCACCATTATTGTCGGCAGTGTCTTTGAGCCGGAGCTCAACGATCAGCTGCGAGTCACTGTGGTAGCCACGGGTCTGCGCAATCCAGGGGTAAAGACTGGACCCAGAGGCGTAGTTATAGATAATCCGCCTCCGCGCAAACTGGGTGGAGATATTGACTACAATCGTCTGGATAAGCCTACGGTTAATCGCCGCAGCACCGTCGCTGGCGGTGATGCCACAGCGAGAAAAATGGAAACTCAGCCCGACTCAGAGATGGATTACTTTGAAGTGCCGGCTTTTTTGCGCAAACAGGCAGATTAATAATCTGCTAAAAAAGCGTCTTGACGCAACGTCCTCTATCACCACGCCTCAGATTATAAAATCTTGGTGATAGAGGGCTTGTCTGGTAGAATTACTGCCTTGTAAATCAAAGGTATAGAGATGATCAGGCAACGCACGTTAAAAAATGTCATACGTGCCACCGGTGTGGGTCTCCACACTGGCGACAAGGTCTACCTAACCCTGCATCCCGCTGCCCCGGATACTGGCATTATTTTTCGCCGCACGGACCTCGACCCTGTAGTAGAAATTGTCGCCAAAGCAGAGAATGTTGGCGACACCACCATGTCCACAACCCTCGTAAACGGCGATGTTCGGGTATCTACCGTAGAGCATCTGCTGTCTGCTCTGGCAGGGCTGGGTATAGATAATATAATAATCGATGTTTCAGCCGCCGAGATACCTATTATGGACGGCAGCGCAGGACCCTTTGTCTTTTTGCTGCAGTCGGCAGGAATATTTGAGCAGGATGCGCCGAAGAAGTTTATTCGTATAAAGCGTCCCGTCACAGTCAGACAAGACGACAAAGTGGCGACCTTTCGGCCTTTTGAGGGCTTTAAAGTCAATTTTGCTATTGACTTTGACCACCCAGTGTTCAAACATCAGTCGTTAAAGGCGAGCATCGATTTTTCGAGCACCTCTTTTGTTAAAGAAGTCAGCAGAGCCCGAACCTTTGGCTTTATGCATGAATTTGAATATCTTCGCTCCAAGGGGCTGGCGCGAGGAGGAAGTTTAGAAAATGCCATCGTAGTGGACGAGTTCGACATTTTGAACGAAGATGGCTTGCGTTATGACGATGAATTCGTCAAACATAAGATCCTGGACGCCATAGGCGACCTCTATTTACTGGGCAATAGCCTTATAGGGGAGTTCGATGCGCACAAATCAGGACATGGACTTAACAATGCGTCATTAAGAGCATTGATCGCAGAAACGGACGCCTGGGAAGTAGTCACATTTGTGGATAATCCGGAAGATGTGCCGATAATGTACATGCA
>JAYPYO010000057.1:0-13217 GCA_038135995.1 Porticoccaceae bacterium | reverse complement strand
GCGAAAGGTCGCGAGGATACAGGGAAAGGTGCGAGCCGCCGCCTGCGTCGTCTGGCCGGTGAAATACCAGGAATTGTGTACGGCGGAAAGAAAAATCCTGCCCGTATCGCCCTGGTCCACAAAGATGTGATGAAAGCGCTGGAAAACGAAGCCTTTTACTCTCACATTATTGCTCTGGATATCGATGGCAAGTCTGAGGACGTCATTGTTAAAGATGTGCAGCGTCACCCAGCAAAATCCATTGTTCTGCATATGGACTTTCTGCGTGTTAGCAAAAACACCAAGCTGCAAACCCGAGTACCACTGCACTTTATCAACGAAGACACCTGTGTTGGCGTCAAGCTGGGAGGCGGTCTGATCGCTCACAGCATGACCGAGCTGGACATTATGTGTCTGCCAGCAGATCTGCCAGAGTATCTGGAAGTAGATATGGCCGAGGTTGAAATTGGCCAGACTCTGCACATCTCTGATATCAAACTGCCCAAAGGCGTTGAGTCTGTTGCTCTGAGCCACGGCGAAGATCATGATCTGCCAATCGCAGCTGTCAACAAGTCGAAAGCGAAAGACGAAGATGAAGCTGACGCTGACGCACCTGCTGCTGATACTGAGGCTGATCAAACAGATAGTGCCGAGGAAGCAAGCGAAGAGTAATCTTCGCCTTTGCCCTCTGAGTAGGCCCTGACATTGGAAGCGCCCGTTGAGTTAATAGTAGGGCTGGGAAACCCCGGCCCCAACTATGAACGGACGCGACATAATGTCGGGGCCGACTTGGTTTTGGAGCTGGCAAAATCGCTCCACGCCGAATTCAAGCACGAGAGCAAATTTTTGGGCGATACCGCCAGAGTCAGTATTGCTGGTCGCGATGTGCGCCTGTTGATACCCAGCACTTTTATGAATCTCAGTGGCAAGTCCATTGCTGCAATGGCTAGGTTCTACCAGATTGCCCCGGAAAATATTCTTGTGGTACACGATGAGCTGGATATGGAACCAGGGATTGCCCGCTTTAAAAAAGGCGGCGGCCACGGTGGTCACAATGGTCTGCGTGACACTATTAAAAGCCTCGGCAATAACCAGAGTTTTGCCCGCCTGCGCATTGGCATTGGCCATCCCGGGCAAGCAAACCTAGTGTCCGACTATGTACTTAAGAAAGCCTCACCCAGTGATCAGCAGTTGATTGCTAACAGTATAGATGATGCACTGCGTCACCTGTCCACTGCGGTAGAGGGCCAATGGGAAAAGGCCATGACGGCCTTACACAGTCTTTAATTACTGGCTGACTATAGCCAGATCAAAGGAAATACAAAATGGGTTTTAACTGTGGAATTGTGGGATTGCCCAATGTTGGCAAGTCCACTTTATTTAATGCGCTCACTAAAGCCGGCATAGGTGCCGAGAACTTCCCGTTCTGCACAATTGAGCCCAACACAGGGGTAGTGCCTATTCCCGACCCACGTCAGGACAAAATCGCCGCCATTGTTAACCCCGAGCGTTTAATTCCCACCAGTATGGAGTTTGTAGATATTGCCGGCCTGGTGGCCGGGGCATCCAAGGGTGAGGGCCTGGGTAATCAGTTTTTATCCAATATTCGCGAGACCGACGCTATCGCCCATGTGGTCAGATGTTTCGATGATGAAAATGTGATTCATGTGGAAGGCCAGATCAGTCCTCCCGACGATATTGATGTGATTAATACCGAACTCGCTCTGGCCGATCTCGACAGTGTCGAAAAAGCCATACTGCGAGCCTCCAAGGCAGCCAAAGGGAAAGATGCCGACGCTATTGCACTCAAAGCTGTGGCCGAAAAAGTTCTGCCCCATCTTAATGAAGCCAAACCACTGCGCTCATTTGAGCTAAGCGATGATGAATTAAAGTTGCTTAAGCCTCTGAGCCTGCTCACGCTAAAGCCCACCATGTATATCGCCAATGTGGATGAAGAGGGTTTTGAAAATAACCCTTACCTCGATGCTGTTAAAGCCATTGCCGACGCCGAGGGCTCTGTTGTAGTGCCCATCTGCAATAAGTTAGAAGCCGAGATTTCAGAGCTCGAAGATGATGAAAAAATAGAGTTTCTGCAAGAGATGGGCATGCAAGAGCCTGGTTTAAACCGCGTGATTCGCGCGGGCTATAATCTGCTCGGTCTGCAGACCTACTTTACCGCGGGGCCCAAAGAGGTTCGTGCTTGGACCATACCTGTGGGGGCCACCGCACCCAATGCAGCCGGCAAGATTCACACAGATTTTGAGAAGGGCTTTATCAGGGCCGAGATTGTAGGCTACGACGACTATATTGCGGGCAATGGCGAGCAGGGAGCAAAAGATGCCGGTAAGTGGCGTCTTGAAGGCAAGGACTATATTGTTGCGGATGGCGACGTAATTCATTTCCGGTTTAATGTATAGCCTCTCCATGGCCAGCCTGATATGAAGGTCTCCGGGCGCTGGCAACTGGGCCTATTACTGGCTCTTTCAACAGCCACTATGTGGGGTCTGTTACCCATAGCACTTAAAGGGCTGTTGGCAACTCTGGACCCCCTGACCACTACCTTCTTCCGCTTCTTTCTGGCGGCTGTGCTCATCACCCCCTACCTGCTGGTGCGCAGTCGCCTGCCCAACCGAGCTAAATTACGCTCACCCAAACTGACTCTGCAACTGATATTGGCCGGGTCACTGCTGGCTGCCAACTATGGGCTGTACATTATGGGTCTGGAGAGGACCACCGCGGAAGCTGCTCAGGTAATGATTCAGATTGCACCCATGCTGCTGCTATTGGCTGGCCTGTGGGTCTTTAAGGAGAGCTTCTCCAGAGCCCAGTGGCTGGGATTTGCAAGCTTCGCCTGCGGCCTTATGCTGTTTTTCAATCACCAGCTCGGAGATATTTTCGCGTCTCTCAGCGGTCAGGGCGCTCTTAACAGCTATGGTACTGGTCTGCTAATTATTCTACTGGCCGCTCTGTGCTGGACAGGTTATGCCATTGTGCAAAAATTTCTGCTGCGGGAATTTAACTCAGAAGAGACCATGCTGGTTTTCTATTGGATTGGCGCTCTGGTCTTTCTGCCTCTGTCTAACTTCTCTCTTCTGCCTGAGCTCAGCGCGGCTCAATGGGGCCTGCTGGCTTTTTGTGGATTTAACACATTAATTGCCTACGGCAGTTTTGCCGAAGCCATGGTGCATATGGAGGCCTCCAGAGTCAGTGCCATTATTGCATTGACCCCACTGCTGACCCTGGGCATAGTGCAGCTGATTCCTATTCCGGGAATAGAGGCGGAGCAACTACAAATTATCTCTCTTATTGGCGCTCTGATGGTGGTCTGTGGTTCAATTATTACCGCGGTGGCAAAGCGAACCCCTTAAGAGGTCAATCACATGCTCAAAACAATTCTCAAATTATTTAGCGGTCTAGTTATCACTCTGTTAGTGGGCACCGCGGTCTATATATCAGTCACTATCCCAGGTGGTATCGGTGGTTTTTGGACTATGGTGACCTCGGTTTCTGGCATGAATAAAAGCGACAATCAGGTAGAGGAGGCGCTGTTTACTCTGCCCGAAGGTTTTGAGGTAGAGATAGTGGCAGAAAATCTGGGTTATGCCCGGTTTATTCTGGTGACCAAAAATAATGATCTGATTGTCAGCATTGCGGACACAGGCCAGATACTGTTACTCCAGGATAAGGATGGCAATGGTACCGCTGAGACCCACAGCGTGCTAATAGACGGCCTAGAAGGTCCTCAGGGATTAGTGTTTGATGGCGACTGGCTGTACTTTAGCGAGAGCGGCTCAGTGAGCCGGGTGCTGTTTGATCAGGACTCGGCCAAGCTAGCGGGCGAGATTGAAACCCTGATCACCGGCCTACCCTATGAGCTGATTCACAGAGCCAAAATAATCGGCATCTCCCCCGACCGCAAGCTGCATATAGGGGTTGGCTCGCCCTGTAATGTCTGCGAGCCAGAAGACCCCAGATATGCGGCTATGCTGATTGCGGACCTGGATGGCAGCAACCAAGAGATCTATGCCACTGGTCTGCGTAATACCGTAGGATTTGACTGGACACCCTGGTCAGGCGAGCTCTATGCCACCAGCAACTCCCGCGATCTGCTTGGCGATGACTTTCCGCCCGATGATCTCAATCTGGTAGTCCAGGGTGGCTTCTATGGTTGGCCTTACTTCCATGGTGACAATGTGCCCGACCCAGAATTTGGCGATAAACGCCCTGACCTGGCACCCCTGGCCATTCCGCCAGCCCATAAGTTCCGCCCCCACAATGCACCATTGGGTATTCACTTTATTGAAGCTCACCAGAGTCTGCCCCAACAGTTTGAGCGCGCGGCGCTGGTGGCTCTGCACGGTTCCTGGAATCGCTCTGAGTTAGACGGCTACAAAGTAGTCTCGCTGCACTGGGACACCGGGGGCAATATAGAGCAACGAGACTTTATGACGGGTTTTTTGGCCGATGATGGTATTTTGGGTCGCCCTGTTGCAGTAGCTCAGGATCAGCAAGGTCGCTTCTATGTGACGGATGATTTTGGTGGACGGGTGTACCGTATTCAGGCGACTCAGTAGAAACAAACAACCTCTGACCGAGGTGTTGCCGACACTGCCGCCTGTTATTAGCACTGATACCTAGTTTGAAAAATGGATAACTTCAGGGTAACCCAGTTTCGCACTGTGCTTGCACACTGTACTCTGAATATCAGCCTAGACAGTCCCAGCTAAGCCTCGGCCAGAGGCATGGGGTCATTATGCAAATGCCCAGCAAATGTTTGATGAACCGGCTAACAGTAATGTTTAGCAGTACTAAAACATTACAATTAATGTGATCGCTCTCACATTAAGAAAGAGAATCTGTCATCCGCCAAAATTCCGGCAAACAGCGCTCTTTGGGTAGTCTGGACAATCTAAACAGTCTAGGCAGTGAAGTTCTTGACAAAAGCTCCCTGTCTGGCGAAAATGCGCGCCCCTGTCCCACAGGGGTCTGCAAGAAATTGTGGCTACGTAGCTCAGCTGGTTAGAGCACAGCATTCATAATGCTGGGGTCGGTGGTTCAAGTCCACCCGTAGCTACCAAAATTATCATAAAAATCAGGTCACTATATATATCAACCCCCGTCCTCTTGGCGGATAAAAATGTTTTTGCTAACTGGGCAGCCTTTCGGCCTAGGGCAAAGGTGATTCCCCTGAGCAAACACCCATGCTAGCGACACAAATTATGCGGGCTCCCGAGCTGGGTGGAGCCGAGCCTGACTTCATAAATATTATGACCTAGAGCGCTGAGCCCATCTGCCTTTTGATCTGTTAGAAAAGATGTCCAATCCCGTTATCAATGGGATTGCCCCAGTATCTGGTGTAACCTATGACGGCTTTAGAAAGCCGCCAGCGTTGAAAAGGCGGGAGTGAGGGCAGTAATGAGTGAATCAATCTTTAGAAAAGACGGTACAGCTCAGGGAGTAGCCAAGCAACGTTTGATAGAAACTCTAGCCAAACCTGAGGAGCGCATCATAGACGATCCTTACGCGGCTAAGTTTGTACTAGGCGCTAGCTTTATCAAATTTATGGGGCATAAGTTCAACGTCTGGTTGGGTCAAAAACTTGCACCCGGTTTCCACGAACATCTGATTTCGCGCACGCGCTTCATCGATGATCTAATTAAAGAAAGTGCTGCCAGTGGAGTTGAGCAATATGTTATTTTGGGGGCGGGATATGACTCCCGAGCTCATCGGCTTGATCTTCCGTCATCACTAAGAGTTTTTGAAGTGGATCAGCCTGAAGTTCAGTCTAGAAAGCGCTCTAAACTTCCCAAAGAATTACCCAATTCAGAAAATATCACTTATGTGACTGTTGATTTCACTTACCAATCCTTAAGTGAACAACTTATAGATTCGGGTTTCGATCAAAACAAATCCACCCTCTTTACGCTCGAGGGCGTGTCTCAGTACATCACTAAGGAGGCTTTCAGTTCAACGGTCAAAGAAGTGGCTGCGCTTACTCAAAGATCGAGTTCAATTTTCTTTATTTCCTACGCCAGCGAACTTCTCGATAAAAATCCTGAGGCTTGCTTTGGGGAGGGTTATCCAAACGCAGAAAAGCGAGCCAAATTAATAATGTATGGATCAGCGAAACTAGGTGAACCCTGGATATCCTTTTACGGTGCTAAAGAAATAGAAACCGCTCTCTCACAAAATGGTTATTCAGTAAAAGAAAACGTAACTTTGAAGGATCTCAATTCTCGCTACTTTGCCCCTGTTGGAAGAGCTCTTTCTGAAAATCAGTTATTACTACTAGAACATTTTGTAATATCGGAATCTCAGAATTGATTTAGAATACTTTGCCCTGTCCGTTGGTAACGAATCACCAATCAAGGCTCAAGTCTGGTCATCTGTCTCTGCGCAATTCTATATCACCCAAGGTGAGTCCTCTTAATGGATACTACTTCGTTATACTAGGGGATTAAAAACTACAAATTCTTAGGGGGATAACTCGGAGTGAAATACATAGGCATTGTATTACTAGGGTTTTTAACCGCGTGCGGCGGTGGGTCCGATACACAGAAAAACACAGCACCCGAACTGATTGGTTTAATCGATTTTGCCATCGATGAAAATACGACAGAGGTAGCTACCTTCCAGGCCACTGACGCCGAGAATGATAGTATCAGCTATTCCATAAGCGGGCCTGACTCAGCCCTTCTATCCATAAACCCCTTATCCGGCGAATTAACCTTTAAATCCCCACCAGACTATGAAAATCCTCTGGATGAGGATCAAGACAATATATATAGCATCAGCCTGTCTGCCTCAGATGGGCAACTATCGACTTCTCTGGGCATCATAATTTCTGTCAATGATGTGGATGAGCTATCAGAGGGTTATAACATGCTGCTGATCGGCAATAGTTTCTTTAAACCCTATGCAGAGAGAATTGGTGCATTAGCCATTGATGCAGGCTTCAGCAATCACAGGGATACGGTTGTTTTTGCTGGTGGAGACGCGGGTAGACCCATCGCATTCTGGAACAGTAGCGGAGAGAAGAATAGGTTAATTAAAGAGACTCTAGACGGGGGCGATATAGATATCTTTGGCATGACAGCGGGGAATTTGCCGGATAACCCAGCGGATGGATTTAGAGAGTGGATCGCCTACGCCCTCCAGAACAATCCCAATATAACCATTTTTCTATCGATTCCACCGCCAGATTTCCCCAATAATTGGCAGCAGAGAGCCCAGGATGCCGGCTATGAAAATATGCACCAGGCCTATGACGCTTTTGTTGATCAGAGAATACATAACACAGTGATTGATGCGTTGCGCAGTGAGTTCCCGGCGACAACGATCTTTTCTATTCCCACAGGCAAGGCGACCCTGCAGTTACATCAAATGCATCAAGACGGGCTGCTGTTGGATGATATTGCGCTCCAAGGCTCCTGGCAGAACTCGCTATTTACCGATATAAAGGGCCACCAGGGGAAAATAATCACTAACACAGGTGCTCTGATGTGGCTACATAGCCTCTACAAAGCCCACCTTAGAACCCATGACTTTGTCACCGGTTTTAATACAGATTTGCACAGCATTGCAGAGGATATAATGACCAGTCATGACCCTGACTATAGCCATTAGATCCTCTACAAATGCTGTGATCCCTACTTTAGAAATAGCGCACCCAAGCCCGCGTGCTCTGCCTCTTATAAGCGGCAAATGATCTGGTCGGAAAATACATAGCAACAGACAGAGCAGCAGACATTACCCAAACCCAGTAGAATTCAGTGACGCCGAAGAGATCCCCCTGATTGGCACCGAAAAGACTGATCAACGCCCAGTAAATCACCAGTAGTGCATAGAGATGAGCCACATAGAAGAACATGGGCGCAGCACCAAAGGTTTTCAATATCCGCATCAGCCCATTTTTAGTGCTAACTCGCTCAAACAAGGATAGCAACAGAAAGGCGATACCCAGATTTATCAACAGAAAGTCGAGCGATGGGGGATATTTGGTGAAATTTAGAAAAGACATAATGCTGTGAATAGCAGTATCACCATACTGCCAGGGTAGTGTCTCACCATAGAGATTAAAGCCCCGCAGTACACAGAGTAAGGCCAGGCAACCAAGCCCCAGTCGATTTAACAGACGTTTACGAAAATCTGCATCAATAGCTTTGCTATAGAGCTGTCCCGCAAAGTAACCCAAACAAATAACACCAATCCAGGGTAGTAGCGGGTAGCTGACTTTGACTTTCAAGGCACCCTCAGCGATTAAATAGCCTCTGTCATGGAGTATGGTCCACAGCGTATAGCCAGCCTCTCCGGGAAGAAAAGTAATAGGTGTTAACAGGTTATGGCCAAACACAATCACAAATCCCGTGGTTGCAATTGCCCACATAGGCAGCTTCACCATCGCCGATAGCACTATCATACTGAGGCCTATAGCCCACATGACCTGCAGCCACAGAGTATGGTATTCACCCATCCAGGAGAAGTTAATCAGACTGACCTCCATCGCGATAATAAACAGGCCGCGCTTTAACAAAAAGCCGCTAGGCGATCTGGATGCACCCGAGGCAGGCTGGGAGTAAAGCCAGGCGGTGCTCTGGAGATATAGGAGGTGAATCTTGAAATTGGGGCTATAGAAATTAGCCCTGGAAATAGCTGTCCACCGGCCTTGAAAAAAGCTGGCAGTGAACGAACCTTAAAAACTGGATGCACCTCAGAGCTATGACAGTTGTCACACTCAATCTGATCGACCGCTTGATCGATTTGGATATGGTCTAGATCATGGGAGAGGTTATTGCCGACAAAAACGAGTGCTGCGAAAAACAAGAGCGCGAAATATCGCTTTAATCTAGCCTCGGACACAGCTTTTACCCTTGTTATATAGTTTCAATATTAATTGAGGCGGAGGACTATAAATAATTTTCCACAAAAGTCAGACTTCGCCGCCTTCACAGGCCCAGGATTCTGTCCCTGTAGCTATCAGGTGGCATAGGCCAGACTGGGCATTCGCTGTTTGAAGCGCAAAAACAGGAAGGCGTAAATCAGCATGGCCAGCAGCGCTGCCACAGAACACATTAGGAAGACTGCACTGTAACCTAGCTGTAAACCCAAGATTGAGGCCGCCAGATTAGGGCCAATTATCTGACCCAAACCCTGTGCTGCAGGCATCAGTGCTGCATACTTGCCCGCCAGGTCCACATTGGCAATAGTAGACATTTGATAGACATCGATAAAAATCCACAGCAAGTTAAATGAGAACACACTGATCAACAATTTAGTATCTGTGATGCCATTAACCAGTAGCCCTACAATTAGACCCATAGTAAGCAGTGCCACTAGCAAAGGTCGCAGCAAGCCAAATCTGTTGCTCAACAGAGTAGCAAAAGCACAGCCAATCAGACTGCAGAACGAGGCCCAGACTAACACCTGACTTATCCATGAGGGCGTGGCTCCATCGCTCAGAGCTGCCAGCTCAATATAGGTCCAGTAGGAGCCAATATTGATATAGGTAATCACCATGGCAACCAGACAGAGCCAGGGCACATAACTGGGCATGGCCGCAACATTGGCCGTTATTACCTGCGACTCGGCGGCAGGAGCGGTCTCAACCCTGGCATGTCCGCGTGCTGGAATCCAGCGAATAAATGGCAGAGTAATCAGGAAGCAAACAATAAATACCCAGTAAATACCAGCCATCGACAACTGCGGCAGGAAGTGCATTTCCAGAGCCTGAGAAAAGGCGAAGGCAAATAGCATGGCATTGTAAGCTCGGGCTGGCTTGGAGCTTGCGCCCAGAGATGTCACTGCCACCGCCGTGTAAATACCGCTACCAAATCCTGCCAGCAGTCGCAGCCAAAGCACCTGATTGTAGTCCACCAGAGTAATACAGAGCCCATTAGCTAGCACTGCCAGGCCCAGGCCCCAGACCACCAGCCAGCGACGATTAACCTTGGAAATAAATACTGAGGTGACTATGGCGCCCAGCGACAGACCGCCCAAATCAGCCCCCGCAACCCGGCCCACCTCTACCTCTGTAAAGCCTAACAGGGTCACCCAGGCGGTGCTGATAACGGGAATGCCCACCAGTACACCGTAGCCTACCAATGTCATATACAGGCTAATAACCAGGGATCGCCAACTGTCGAACGGTGATTTTGCGGTTGCAGTAACGCTGCTATCTGGGTTCATCAATCTCCCCCTATTGTTCTTATCCAGCCCTGAGGGCTTATTTTTATAATTTAATTTACCGCGTCCAGCCTGTCAGCAATCTGGACAATAATGCACTGCGGTTTTTAGTTGGGTATAAGATTATCCAGACCAACCACAAGCAACCCTAGCCCAGCGGCCCAGATCATGCAAGCAGCCATATCGATCAGACTAAACTTTAAACGGCTGGTACCACTGATACCGACCAGCATGGGCACCAGGCTTCTGACCGCAGTTAACAATCGGCCTAAAATAATCGCCGCAGCACCATATTTCAAGATAAAGGCTTCCGCTTTTTGCAGCTGTTCAGCGCGCTTAACCGCAAACGGCTGATGATGGAATTTGGGCCCTACCCATCGACCCAGATAAAAACCTATATGGTCCGACAGGCAGGCACCTATAAAAGCCAGGGGCACTATCTGCGACAGGCTGGCCAGTTGCTCGGTGTACAACAGCGTGGAGACGGTCAGCAAAATAACCCCAGATACCAGCAATCCAATACCTGGGCAGGCTTCAAGGAAAGCTAACACAGGCACAAGCATCCAGGCATTCTGTTTGTTAGCGTTTAACCAGCTTAAAATAATATCGTCGATAACAGCATCACTCGTAACTCAGAGCGTCAACCTAGCTATTGAGGTAACTGCCTAGCATATTAAAGCTCCCTAGATTTAGGATAGACGCGTTGGTTTGTGCGTTCCAAGACTTACAATAACCATTAAAGATAAGGATTAAAAGCTCTGTTTGCGGCCTGAAACTTGTGGCTTAAAGCGAGACGCTAGTTTTAACCGGCTCATTAGCCATCGCCATAAACTCTGCCACTATGGGGTCATCCAATGTTTTCTTAAAACAACAGAGCCCCAAATCAAAAGGCGCAATGCTAGTATCCGGCAGTATCTGAATACGCTCTTTAACTGGACTGTTATCCACCACCACAATAGGCGAAAGACCGACACCACAACCCAAAGCCACCATGCTAACCAGAGCCTCCTGTCCAGAAACCTGGGCATAGACATTGGGACGACCCTGATGCTTATCTCTAAACCACCGCTCAAATCGTTTTCGTGCCACCCCGTGCTCGGGCAGGATAATAGGCAGATTCGCCCAGTCAACGGTCTTGGCCTGCCAAGCTTGCTTGACCGAGCAGTCGATATTGGGAGCAATAATGGCCAGCGGCACAGCGGCTATGGTTTGGAAATGGATGCTGGAAATAAGATCATCGGGGCGAGCAGCGATCGCCACATCTACCCGTTGTTTTTTTATCTGATCTATACCATCGGCAGCATCACCAGTGTCGAGATTAATATCTATATTGGGATGAGCCCGACGGAAGTTTCCCAGCAGCGGTGGCAGGTAGGAGTATGAAGCAGTGACCGAGCAATAAATATTTAGCGAGCCCGACAACTCCTGCTGAGAGGCGTTGAGTGACTGCTTTAAAGACTCAAACTGAGAGATTTGCTGATCCGCATAGGCGAGAAACTGTTTGCCTTCTTTGGTGAGTAACACTGAGCGATTGTCGCGGATCAGAAGCTGGCTACCCAACTCCTCTTCCAGCCGCTGGATGGACCGACTCAGTGTTGAGGGACTGAGATGATAAGCGGCAGCGGTTTTGCCAAAGTGCAGGCTGTTAGCTAGATGCTGAAATAGTTTTAATGACTTGGTATCCATGGCTGCAGCTTACGCCAGAAACTTATATGTTGCAAAAAACGCAACATAGTAATGAATATATATCGTTTAAAGCAACGCACAAAAACAGTTACAATGCGCGCCAAATTATTAACTGCACCCACCCATTAACGGTGGCCGGAGACCCAATATGGCTAATTACTTCAATACCCTAAGCTTGCGCGACAAACTAACCCAGCTCGGCAAATGCCGCTTTATGGATCGCAACGAATTCACCGACGGCTGCGATTTGCTTAAAGGCTGGAATATCGTGATTATTGGTTGTGGCGCCCAGGGCCTGAACCAGGGTTTGAATATGCGCGACTCTGGCCTCAATATTTCCTACGCCCTGCGCGAACAGGCTATCGCCGAAAAACGTCAGTCCTATCTCTGGGCCTCAGAGAATGGATTTACCGTTGGCACCGCTGAAGAGCTGGTTCCCAGCGCTGACCTGGTACTTAACCTGACCCCAGACAAGCAGCACACTGCCGCAGTGACCGCGTTTATGCCACTGATGAAGCAGGGCGCTACTCTGGCCTACTCACATGGTTTTAATATTGTTGAAGAAGGCATGCAGATCCGCCCGGATCTGACCGTCATCATGGTAGCACCTAAGTGCCCGGGCACTGAGGTACGTGAAGAGTATAAGCGCGGCTTTGGTGTACCCACATTGATCGCCGTGCATCCAGAGAACGACCCCAATGGCAATGGTCTGGCCATCGCCAAAGCCTATGCCTCAGCCACTGGTGGTGACCGCGCAGGGGTTCTGGAATCTTCCTTTATTGCTGAAGTTAAGTCAGACCTGATGGGCGAGCAGACTATTCTCTGCGGCATGCTGCAAACTGGTGCCATTCTGGGTCATCAACAGCTGCTTAACCTGGGTGTGGATGCAGGCTATGCGCGCAAGCTGATTCAATACGGCTGGGAAGTGGTAACCGAAGGGCTTAAGCACGGCGGTATCACCAATATGATGGATCGCCTGAGTAACCCGGCCAAAATCAAAGCCTTTGATATGTCTGAAGAACTAAAAGTGACCCTGCGTCCTCTGTTTGAAAAGCATATGGACGATATCATTGAGGGTGAATTCTCTCGCACTATGATGCTGGACTGGGCCAATGACGATGCCAACCTGCTGAAATGGCGCGCTGAAACTGCAGAGACCAGCTTTGAGCAAGCGCCGGACTGCGATACCGAGATCACCGAGCAAGAGTTCTACGACAAAGGCATCTACCTGGTCGCCATGATCAAAGCTGGTGTCGAGCTGGCCTTTGAGACCATGGTATCGTCGGGCATTATCGAAGAGTCGGCCTATTATGAGTCACTACACGAAACCCCACTAATTGCCAACTGTATTGCCCGCAACAAGCTCTACG
>JAYPYO010000056.1:0-13366 GCA_038135995.1 Porticoccaceae bacterium | reverse complement strand
GAACACGTCGTCGCTTTGAGCCAAATCTCCACACTCACCGTTTTTGGGTTGAGTCAGAGAAGCGTTTTGTGAAACTGCGTGTATCCACCAAAGGAATGCGCATCATCGACAAAAATGGTATTGAACAAGTCTTGGCTGGTCTGCGTGCCAATGGCGACAAGGTCTAAGGAGACTACTAATGGCTAAATCAGCGAGAGAAAAAATTCGTTTAGTGTCCAGTGCAGGAACCGGACATTTCTACACAACTGACAAAAACAAGCGCAATATGCCAGAAAAGATGGAGATCAAAAAATACGATCCCACCATTCGTCAGCATGTGATCTACAAAGAAGCCAAGATCAAGTAATCTGGCTTTAGTGTAGCGCTAAAGAATCCTGCCAATTGGCGGGATTTTTTTTGCCCGCCAATAACTCGCCAAGCGAAAAAGCGCATGAAAACAGGAAAGCGCATAAAAAAAGCCCCGATAATTACTTATCGGGGCTTTTCACTAATTTTTGTACTGCTATCTAGTGACAGCGACAGAAATTACTCAGCGATTACGCCTTCAGCCTGATCGCCTTTAGCGCCAGCAGTAACTTCCATAGTTACTTTTTGGCCTTCTTTCAAAGATTTGAAGCCTTCAGCCTGGATTGCGCTGTGGTGAACAAATACGTCACCGCCGCCTTCCTGCTCAATAAAACCAAACCCTTTGCTGTCGTTGAACCACTTTACAGTGCCAGAAACTCTCTCCGACATAACTAACCTCACTCTAAAAATTGTATACCGTTTAAGGCGTTAAAAATATCCAGCCTCATAACGGGGCTAGCCTATACCTTTGAGCCAGTAAATCACAGTTGACCCAAGTGCATCACTAAAGCGAGGGGCCTCTCAAGGAGGAGATAAACGCTTTAGCACTCCGAAGTGTATTGCTTTTTTTAGCAATTAGCTAATTTTGTGTGATTTTTCCGTAAAAAAAGTTCCTTTTGCCCTATTTACGTCAATTTCAGGGCCCTGTGGTACCATAATCGTTCGATGGCGCGAGCCCCTCAATATCGCAATAACAGGTGTTTTACTCCCAGTGCTATCCTTAACTTAGAGAAACTGTTTGACTGGTTGCGCATCCAAGAAGCGTAAATTTTGGTAGGAGATTACTATGAGTGAAAATATCGCTGAGGCCAATGAGCCACCAGACAGCGCTACAGAGACCCAGCACCGAAATCTGGCGCTACTGGTTTATGTGCTGCAAGGTTTTGGCTTTGTCACAGGTGGTCTGACCTGGCTGGCGGCTCTGCTGGTCAACTATTTAAAAATGTCAGAGGTGCGTGGAACCTGGCTGGAGAGCCACTTCCGCTGGCAGCTCAACACCTTTTGGTATGGGTTGCTGTGGTCGTTTGTCGCGGCATTATTTTGGCTGGTGTTGCTGGGCTGGTTAGCTGGGGGCATAGTGACCGTCTGGCTTCTCTACCGCATTATCAAAGGGCTGCTGTACTTAAATGACAGCAAGCCAATTATTTTTTAACCCGGATACCTTACCCAGCGGAAATTTGTGCCTGCCAGCTTTTTGCAACAGATTACAACAGGTTATAGCGCTGCCAATAAGGCAGTGCGGCCGCCACCAGAGGGGATGAACTATTGAACTACCGTCACAGAATTGATGGTACTGAGGTTGGTTTGCCAGTCGGCAAGGTCGTCTGCGTGGGCAGAAACTATGCAGCCCATGCCCGAGAGTTGGATAATCCGGTGCCTTCCGAGCCTGTGTTATTTATTAAACCCAACACGGCCATCGTTAATCTTGCCGACCCCATTGCTATTCCCACTCACCTCGGTCAGTGCCATTTTGAGACGGAGATGAGCATCTTGATTGCTGAGGAGCTAAAAGCGGGCTGTGATGAACTGCAGGCTCGCCAGGCCATTGCCGGAGTTGGCTTGGCTCTGGACCTCACCCTCCGCGATTTGCAGCAGCAACTCAAAGACAAAAGCTTGCCCTGGGAGAAGGCCAAGAGTTTTGATGGCGCCTGCCCGGTATCTGATTTTGTCGCTATCGATACTGTTGCTGATCTGCAGGATCAGCAGATTCAGCTGTATCAGAATCAGCAGCTGCGCCAGGACGGTAACAGCGCCGACATGCTGACGCCTGTGCTGTCACTATTGGTCTATATCAGTCAGTTTTTTACCCTGTTGCCCGGCGATATGCTGTTAACCGGAACGCCCGCAGGCGTTGGTCCGCTGGCCGTTGGTGATCATTTGCGACTATCCCTGTCTGGCCTAATAGAGTGCGAGACACAGATTTGCGCCGCCAATTAAGAATGTTAAAGGACACAAAATGAGCCTGCAAAACGGAATTTATAAACATTACAAAGGCAATCTCTATCAGGTGCTGGGTGTCGCCCGTCACAGTGAGACAGAGGAGGCCCATGTGGTGTACAAAACCCTCTATGGTGATTTCAGCCTCTGGATTCGGCCGCTAAGCATGTTTACCGAGATGGTTGAGGTGGGGTCCGAGCAGGTGCCGCGGTTTGCGTTTGTTGAGGCGACTGAGGCCGAGGTCTGATGCTGTTTATTACCAGTAATATTTCTATTGCTGACACCGAGATTGAGTTTTCTGCGGTGCGCTCGCAGGGGCCGGGTGGCCAAAATGTCAACAAGGTGTCGTCGGCGATTCATCTGCGTTTTAATGTCCGCAGCTCTTCATTGCCAGAGATCTATCAGCAGCGCCTGTTAAAATTATCCGACCATCGCATTACCAAAGAGGGCGTGGTGGTGATCAAGGCTCAGCGCTACCGCAGTCAGGATAAAAACCGGGCTGAAGCGCTGCAACGTCTTCAGGCGCTGCTACAGTCGGTAACTCATAACCCTAAAATTCGCCGGCCAACCAAACCGACCCGAGGATCCCAGTTGAGACGTATGGATAAAAAGACCCAACAGGGCAAAAAGAAAATCATGCGCTCTAAACCCAGCCTCGACTAAAGGTTGCAGCAGGCTCCCTATGACAGATAACAGCAATCATCCCTTCGACAGTCTGACGCCGGATCTGCTTATTGATGCAGTGGAGGCCCAGGGGTTTGTCTCTGATGGCCGTTTTATCGTTTTAAACAGCTATGAGAATCGGGTCTATCAGATAGGTATCGAAGATCAGGTACCAATGATTGCCAAGTTTTACCGTCCTCAGCGCTGGACAGATCAGCAGATTCAAGAAGAGCACGATTTCTGCTTTGATCTGCAAGCCCAAGAGCTGCCGGTGGTCTGCCCCTGGGTTAACCCGCAGGGTAAAACTATTAATCATTATGCAGACTTTAGTTTTGCCCTTTACCCGCGCAAAGGCGGCCATGCGCCAGAGTTAGATAATCTGGATAACCTGTTTATTCTAGGTAGGCTGCTGGGGCGTTTTCATGCCATTGGCGCAACGCGCCCTTTTGAGCATCGCCCCAGCTTGGATGTGGAGTCATTTGGTCGCCGCTCCTACGAGTTGATCAGTGCCCAGTTTATACCCAGCGAGCTGAGTCCGGCCTATGACTCCCTGGCGCTAGACTTGCTGGCGCGAATTGATGACATCGTTTCTGACTTTGGCGCAATCAACAGCATCCGCGTGCATGGAGACTGTCATTCAGGCAATATTTTGTGGCGCGACGACAATCCTCATTTTGTCGACTTTGATGATGCGCGCATGGCCCCAGCAGTGCAGGATTTGTGGATGCTGCTGTCCGGAGATCGCCAGGAGCAAAGCCTGCAGATGGCAGAGTTAATTGAAGGCTATAACGAGTTTCATAATTTTGATTTTCGCGAGCTGCAGCTTATTGAGGTGTTGAGAACTCTGCGTATTATGCACCACAGTGCCTGGATTGCTCGGCGCTGGTCAGACCCGGCTTTTCCCCGGGCCTTTTCCTGGTTTGACTCGCCACGCTATTGGAGCGAGCACATTCTGATGCTGCGCGAACAGCTGGCGGCCCTCAATGAGCCGCCTCTGCAGGTTATTCCCTAGAGCTTACCAGCTGTAACTAACGCCTATGGTTAGCTGGCTATCGCTGGGGTCTGTACCCTCAGCAGGCTGATTGTCATAGATCCACTCAAATTTTAATTCGGTATAAATATCCTTAATTAGTGGCGCCTTAAGTCCCAGATCGGCCCTGATTTCTGAGTCATCGAGATCAGAAATTGAGGCTCTCAGGCTGTGGCTGTGAAACAGCTCCAAACTCGAAGTGAGCATTCGGCGGTAGTCAGCAGCCCAGCTCCAGGTCAGCCGTCCGTCCTCAGTACCATCCTGATATTCTTCGCTGATCCACAGCACACCGGCTTCGGCGGAGAGTGCGGTCTTTTCAGAATCCCAAAACTGCCGACCTATGGCGCTGCCCACTGCATAGTACTGATCTATGGCGCGATTATCGTTGGCACCCCAGATCAGGCCATTGTTCCAAAACCACTGCTCACGAAAGAACCAGTCAACACCATAGTCAAAGCGATACTCCTCCTTGGCGGGAATACTATCCAATCTGTGACTCTCGTAATTGATGCCACTGTGATGGCGCAAATTGCCCTCCCGCCACTGCACCGAGCCCTCAATATCCCAGTCTTCGCGCTCTTCATTGCCGCTGGCATAGGCACCGGTTGCACTGATAGTACCGCCGTAAGTCGAGCCAAAAACTGGGCTACCCAGTCTGTCGAAACTAGCTGCGGGGGTGAGGCCATTGATGGTGACGACTCTGTCTACAGGTATAGTCAGAGAGCCAAAATTCTCTGAAGCCCAAACAAGCTGATCAGCTGTTTGTTCAATAAGACTGCCCCTGATCAAATCACCGTTTTTAAGCACAAGCTCATTGGCGCAAAGGGCTGTTGAAGCCAGAGTTAAAATAATGGTTGTGCAGAATCCGTTTCGCATAATGTCCTCAAAAAATAATTGCTGGAATTTAGAGAAGCGGTATTTTACAGATTTGGCCTGATTGTTCATTAGTTGGTGAAAATTCCTTTAACTTTGTCATTAATCCTCAGTAGAATGACCGCCAGTTACGAGGGGTGGTTTTAGCCCCCGGTTTGTATGGCCGAGAAGCCAAATTAAGGAGAAATCTATGAGCGACCTTCCAACTGAATTGAAGTATGCCAGCAGTCATGAATGGGCGAGGCTAGACAGTGATGGCACCGTGGTAGTGGGTATTACGGATCATGCTCAGGAAGCTCTGGGAGATATTGTCTATATTGAGCTTCCAGATGCTGGCGCATCTGTGGATGCTGGCGCTGAGGTTGCTGTGGTTGAGTCTGTGAAAGCGGCCTCAGATATTTACTCGCCGGTAACCGGTGAAGTGGTTGAGATCAACCCTGCGCTTGAGGATGAACCTGAGACAGTCAATGGCAGTCCCTATGCCGATGGCTGGTTGTTCCGAGTCAAGGTGGCTGGGCCTGAAGAGCTCGAAGACATGATGGATGCAGAGGCTTATCAAGCAGTTGTCGACGAGTCGTAAACCGCGCAAGTTGAAATAAGTTAAGATAAACAAACAAGCCCCGCTATTTTTTCGGGGCTTTTTTTTGGCAGTTGGTTTACTGGCAGCCGCTGCCATTAAAGCAGTTTGATAGTGCCAGTTTAGTGGCGCAGGGAAATAATATCCCAGCCTCTGGATGCGGCTTCTTCGCGCAGCGGTGCGTCTGGGTCTACGGCTACAGGATGAGTTACCTGCAATAACAGCGGCAGGTCATTGATAGAGTCTGAGTAGAAGTAGCTGCCCTCCGATTGCTCGTTATTTTCCGCTAGCCATTGATTAAAGCGCTCTACTTTGCCCTCTCGATAAGTGGGGGTGCCGACAATTTTGCCTGTGTAGCGGCCGTCAATCATCTCCAAATCCGTGGCCAGTAACTCGTCAATGCCCAGGGACTGGCAGATCGGTTCGACAATAAAGCGGTTGGTCGAGGTGATTATCAGCAGGCGGTCACCGGCGTCCCTATGCTGCTGAATTAGATCATCGGCTCTGCTTAGACGCATAGGTTCAATTACAGTGCGCATAAACTCTCTATGTAGCTGGTCGAGTTCGGCTCGGGGAATTAGTGCCAGTGGTGCCAGCGAGAAATCCAAGTAGGCCTGAATATCCATGCACCCAGCCTCATAGTCGGCATAAAAGCGGTCATTCATGGCGCGGTAATAATCCACATCTACCTTTTGATTGGCGACTAAAAATTCACCCCAACCATGGTCGCTATCACCGGCAATCAATGTGTTATCTAAATCAAAGATGGCCAGGGCCATAGGACTGTTCTCGCATGTGGGGAAAGGTTAAATAATCGCAGACGCAGGATAGCGATGATGTAAGATGGGCTCAAGAGAAAATTGCTGGTCCCCCGAGTCTGTGGAACAATGGTCCGCTGCTCAATAATAAAGAAGGAATACTGTAAGTGGTTGATAAGGACGGTTTTCGTGCAAATGTCGCTATGGTCATCAGTGATGGTCGCGGCAAGTTATTTTGGGCGAAAAGGCTGGGACAGCAAGCCTGGCAGTTTCCTCAGGGCGGCGTTAGCGCCGGTGAGTCTGCAGAGCAGGCACTCTTTCGCGAGCTGTATGAAGAGGTCGGCCTCGAATCCAGCGATGTAAAAATAATTCAGCGCACCAAGAAATGGCTTCGCTACCATATTCCTCCGCAGATGCAGCGCAAAAAATCCAAACCCCTGTGCATAGGTCAAAAACAGAAATGGTTTTATCTGCAGCTTACCGGCGATAGCGCTAAGGTGCGTTTTGATGCCACGGGTTCGCCAGAATTTGACGGCTGGGAATGGGTCAACTACTGGTACCCGATAAAATCTGTGGTGCCCTTTAAACGCAATGTCTATCGCAATGCTCTGATGGAGTTTGCTCCTGCCAATGCGCGCTTTGAAAAGCGCAGTCGCGGAGGATAACCATGCTTAGCTCCCTGCGAACCATAGTCCAGGAGGTCAATAGCGCCCGCAGCTTGCCTCAGGTGCTAACCATTATCGTCAAAGAGGTGCGCGAGGCGATGCAGGCTGGGGTTTGCTCGGTGTACCTGTTTGATGAGGCTGATCAGCGCTATGTACTGATGGCGACTGAGGGGTTGCGGCAGGAATCTATAGGCAAGGTTCGACTGTCCATGCGTGAGGGTCTGGTGGGCCTGGTGGCGGCCAAGGAAGAGCCTCTGAATCTTGAGAATGCCGATCAGCACCCCAACTTTGCCTATTTTGAAGAGACAGGTGAGGCCCCATTTCATTCTTTTCTTGGCGTACCCATTATCCACCACCGCAAGGTCCTGGGTGTGGTGGTATTACAGCAGCAAACCCAGCGTCGCTTTGCCTCGGAGGAAGAGGCCTTTGTGGTCACGGTCTGCGCTCAGCTATCTGGAGCTATTGCTCATGCCGAGGCCACTGGTGCTCTGCGTAAGTTGGCTTCGGCCGGGCGCGGCAAAAGCCGTGAGGCCATATTCCGAGGTATTCCCAGTGCGCCAGGCGTGGGTATTGGTCGGGTGGTGTTGGTGGCTACTGATACAGATCTGGCCTCGGTACCGGAGCGGTTTACCAACAACCCGGCAGGGGAAGTGGAAATTTTCCGTCGCGCCCTGACTGCAGCCAAAAAAGACATGCGCAATCTGGGTGATGGACTGGTCAACAAGCTGAGCTCTGAGGAGCTGGCTCTGTTCGATGTTTATATTCGCATGTTGGACGACAGCTCCCTAGGCGGTGAAGTGATTGCCACTATTACCGCTGGGCAGACTGCCCAGAGTGCCTGGAGCTCGGTGATTCTTAAACATGTGCGCACATTCCGGCAGATGGATGACCCCTATCTGCGTGAGCGCGCGGCGGACGTCAACGATCTGGGTAAGCGAGTGCTGGGCTATCTGCAGACCAGCCATAAAAAAGAACTGCCTATGCCTCGCCGTGTGGTACTGGTGGGTGAGGATTTATCGGCAACAGCTCTGGCAGATATTCCGGTCAATCGTTTGGTGGGTATTATATCGCTCAAGGGCTCAAGCAATTCCCATATGGCCATTGTGGGCCGCGCCTTGGGTATCCCCACGGTAATGGGAGCCATTGATTTGCCCTGGGCCGAGCTCGAGGGTCAGGAATTAATTGTCGATGGCTTTACCGGTGATGTTATTAGCAGTGCCACGCGCACCCTTAGGCGCTCCTATTTACAGCGTCAGCGGGAAGAGAAAATACTTACCAAGGATCTGGAAAAGCTGCGGGATATTCCCTGTATCACTCCAGATGGCTTCCGTTTCTCACTCTGGGTTAATACAGGTCTGCGCCAGGATACAATGATGTCGCTGAAAAGTGGTGCCGAAGCTGTAGGTCTATTCCGTACCGAGATACCATTTTTAATGCGCTCAAGTTTTCCTACCGAAGATGAGCAGGTGGCTATTTACCGTGAGCAGCTAGTGGCATTCTCTCCGCGACCTGTGACCATGAGAACTCTGGATATTGGCGGTGACAAAGACCTGCCCTATTTCCCTATCGAAGAGGAAAATCCATTTTTAGGCTGGCGCGGTATTCGTATCTCTCTCGACCATCCAGAGATATTCCTGGTGCAGATTCGCGCTCTGCTGCGCGCCAGTCAGGGCACCAATAATTTACGCATTATGCTGCCCATGATCAGCAATGTGCCCGAGCTTGATCGTGCTCTGGAGTTGATTGATCGAGCCTATAAAGAGCTGACTCAGGAAGAGGGCTACGATATTCAGCGGCCGCCAGTGGGGGCCATGATTGAAGTGCCTGCGGCTGTGTATCAGGTCAAGGAGATTGGACGACGGGTAGACTTTTTATCTGTGGGTACCAATGATCTTACCCAGTATCTTCTGGCAGTGGATCGCAATAACCCACGAGTCGCCGATCTCTACCACACCCTGCATCCATCGGTTTTGCGTGCGCTTAAGGCGATTTATGAACAGGCTTCCTCGGTCAATTGCCAGCTCAGTGTCTGTGGTGAGATGGCTGGTGACCCCCTGAGTGCCGCAGTGTTGCTCGGCCTGGGTTATGAAAATTTCTCTATGAGCGCCAGCACATTGCTGCGCGTGAAATCCATGCTGCTCAATGTCAGCCGCAAAGAGGCTCGGGAAATGGTCAAGCGTGCTCTGCGCCTGTCAGATGCAGCCTCAGTGGCTGAGTTTATCTCTAGCTCACTAAAACAGCCGGAAGTGGCTAAATTGATTCGCCCTTCCAGGGCTAATCAGCGGTCACAGGCGCTAAAGCTAAACGTCTGAGAGCCCAGGGTTTCGCCGGCTTCATAGGTCTGTTCAGCTACGGCGATCTGACCGCCGGCAGAGATAATCACAGCGGCAGACGCCCTGGTGCCGTAACCGTCGGCGACAATAAATGGCGATGATAATAATGTCTCCCAGTCCTGAGGCACGCCTGTGTTGGGCAGCAATTCCGGGGCATAGGTCTTTTGTAGAGATAGGGTTGCCATTATTGTCTCAAGATGCTGCTCGTCGAGTTCAATATTCTCAATTAGCTCAGCGAGCTGTTCTCTGGCATGGTCAACTTTAGGCCAGGGGCTATCAAGCCTGTTGTTACTCAGGGCATAGATACCAGGCTCAAGGGTTTGTGGCGCCAAATTCTCAAAATTATTGAGGTACACCAGATTGTCGCCATCGTAGAGCAGAAGATTAAAGCCACCATAGCTAGATGCGCTGCTACCCAGTGCATAGGCCCAAGTAGAGGCGTCTGATTCTGACAGTAAAAAGTCGGTGACTAGCTGGCCTCGCGACAGAGGCTTGGATTCCATCACGCCGTTTTCATCTACATAGCGATAGTTAGTCACTGCAGCGAAGCGACCATTGCGTGACAGACCCAGCCAGGTACCGCCGGCGTCCAGATCCTTGCCTGCCAAAATAGGCGCATCTGACCACCAGTGCATAGGTAATGTAGGCCGCGGATAAAACTCATCGCGATTAGAAGTGACAATCAGCGGGCTGTCAGCTTGGGTTTTATAGGCAAAAGCGAGTAGACACATGCCGGGCAGTGTAACTATTTATATTCCTCAGGGACATCCCGCTTGGCGCACCAGGTCAGAAACAGCTATGATCTGCGCTTAAATTTTTAGGGGTATTTACAGCCATGCTAAATCATCCAGCCATAGACCCGATTGCTATTTCAATGGGGCCGCTGCAGATTCACTGGTACGGCATCAGCTACCTACTGGCCTTTGCTACGGCCTGGTTTTTAGCGAGACGCAATGCAAGGCGGCCCTGGTCTCCCCTGGGTGAAAACCAAGTCGAAGATCTGATTGTCTACGGTGCCTGGGGAGTCATAGTGGGTGGGCGACTGGGCTATATGTTTTTCTACAATACCGAGAAGTGGCTGGCAGACCCCGCCATGCTATTGCGAATATGGGAGGGTGGCATGTCCTTCCACGGGGGGCTAATCGGTGTGGCCCTGGCTATATTTATCTATGCCCGAAAGCACAGGCTGTCTTTCCTCACCCTGACGGACTTTGCTGTGCCACTGGTACCCACAGGGCTTTTCTTTGGTCGCATAGGCAATTTTATTGGCCAAGAGCTTTATGGGCGGCCTACAGATGTGCCCTGGGGTATGCTGTTTCCCTCGGATCCTACCCAGCTCGCTCGGCACCCTTCGCAGCTCTATGAGGCTCTGCTTGAGGGCTTGGTCCTGTTTTTGATCATCACCTGGTTTGCGCGCAAGCCGCGTCTGGCTGGGGAGATTACAGGTCTGTTCCTGGTGCTCTATGGCTGTTTCCGCTTTATGGTTGAATTTGTTCGCGAGCCGGATGCCCAGTTTGCCGGTCAAGGGGCCATCATAGAGTCGCTCGACTGGATAACCCGTGGTCAGACACTCTGCATTCCCATGATTTTGCTGGGGCTGTGGTTTATGCGTAAAACTTTTCAGCGTCTGATGGCAAAACCTGCAACTAACTGAGACTGGAACCCGGCAATGAAACAGTATCTGGACCTAATGCGTCATATTCGCGACAACGGCGTTAAAAAGGAAGACCGCACCGGCACCGGTACCCTGAGTGTATTTGGCTACCAGATGCGCTTTGATCTGGCTGAGGGGTTTCCGCTGGTAACCAGCAAGAAGGTTCACCTCAAGTCGATTCTCCATGAGTTGCTGTGGTTTATCCGTGGCGACACCAATATTCGCTACCTGGTAGAGAATGGCGTGGGTATCTGGAATGACTGGCCCTATCAGAGCTGGCTGCGGGAAACCGGACAGGATCAGGACTATGCGATGTACTCTCCTGAGTGGAAGGCGAAGATGAAGGAGTTTATCGAGCGCATCAAAACTGATGCCGACTTCGCCGAGCAATATGGTGACCTGGGGCCGGTCTATGGTCACCAGTGGCGAAATTTTGAAGGCGTGGACCAGCTTGCACAGCTAGTCGATGATATAAAAACCAACCCGGACTCCCGACGCTTGATTGTTTCAGCCTGGAATCCCAAAGATATTCCGGTGATGGTCAAATCCGGGTTGCCGCCCTGCCACAGTCTGTTTCAGTTCTATGTTATTGATGGGCGGCTGTCTTGCCAGCTCTATCAGCGCAGCGCTGATGTATTTTTAGGGGTGCCTTTTAATATTGCCTCCTACGCCATTCTGACCATGATGATCGCTCAGGTCACGGGCCTGGAGCCAGGAGACTTTGTGCATACCTTTGGCGATGCCCATCTCTACACCAACCATATGGATCAGGTTGAGCAACAGCTGTCTCGCTCAACCTTTGCCCTGCCCAAGCTGGTGTTGAATCCGCATGTAGGTAATCTATTTGATTTTGTATTTGAGGACTTCGAGCTACTGAACTACCAATCTCACGGCCCTATCTCTGCACCAGTGGCGGTTTAATAAGGATTGATTATGAAGCTCTCGCTTATAGTTGCAGTCAGCCGCAATGGCGTAATTGGCATTGATAACCAGCTACCCTGGCATCTGCCGGAAGATCTCAAGTACTTTAAATCAGTGACCATGGGCAAGCCGTTGATTATGGGCCGCAAAACCTATGACAGTATTGGCCGGCCACTGCCGGGCAGGACTAATATTGTAGTGACCCGCGATCCCAGCTGGCAGGCGCCGGGAGTAGAGGTGGCTCAGTCTCTAGAAGTCGCGCTGCAATTGGGCCAGAGTGCCTGTGAAGCAGCTGGTGCCGACGAGATAATGGTGATTGGCGGCGAGCAGATATACCGCATGACATTGCCCGCAGCGGACAGGCTCTATCTGACCCAGGTAGATGCCGAAGTCGAGGGTGATGCATTTTTTCCCGAGGTGGACTTTAGCCAGTGGCAGCAGATCAGCGAGCAGCTACCTGAGCTGACTGATACTCATCCTTACCGGTTTCTCCAGTTAGACCGGATTTAGTTGGCATAAATTTTAAAACTATGCCTCAGATGTTACGTTAGGTAACAGTCATCTAAGTTCTCAGTTTTATCTGCCTATTTCGTCCCGACCAAATTGATTCTTAACCTAGAGACTGATACAAAGAGTCCCCGAAACAAAGTATGTCTGATGTTAATGGTCTTTTTTTTGACTTTAGGCATTGAAAGATAATTAAACCGGTAGACCCAACTTGAGGGAACTATGAATAAGCAACCACTAAAAGTATTGGCCTTTGCAGCCGTTCTTGCCAGTGGTCTGACTGTTGTTGCAGCTCAGGCTTCACAGGTAAATGACGTGCTCAAAGCTGGAGCCGAAAAGGTCCAGATCGCCAAAAAGTCGCAAACCAACGTTGATCGCATTGCTGATCAAACCGATGGTCTTTTGCAAGAATTCAAACAGGTCAACAAGCAGATCGAATCACTGCGAGTTTATAACTCTCAGCTGGAGCGCCAGATCGATAGCCAGAAGCAAATGATGGCTGAGCTTAAAGAATCAATCGAGAACGCCACTATCATTGAGCGTGGTATCTCTCCATTGATGCTGAGCATGCTCAAAGGCATCGAAGAGTTTATTGCCCTGGATGTACCCTTTAAGAAAGATATGCGTGAAGAGGCTATTGCCAATCTGTACGTGAATATGGATAGCGCCAAATTCTCTGCTGCAGAAAAATTCCGCCAAATTCTTGAAGTCTACGATATTGAATCTGAGTACAGTCAGTCTTTGGAAGCTTACCGCGACCTGATCGATATCAATGGTGACGGTTCCGAGGTAGAGGTAGAAGTTCTGCGTATCGGCCGTGTTGCTCTGATGTATCAGACTAAAGACAAGTCTCAAACCGGAGCCTGGAACAAAGAAACTGGTTCTTGGGAGACTCTGGGTTCTGAGTACCGCAGACCAGTTGATGAGGGTATCCGCATAGCCAAGAAGCTATCGCCTCAGGATGTTATGGAAATGCCAATTACTGCACCGGAGACAGCACAATGAATAAATTTGTAAAAGTTTGTGCCGCTTTTGTAGCCGCTGCTGCTTTCAGCACGCCAGCGCTGGCACAGGATGCAAAGACTCTTGATGAGCTTCTGCA
>JAYPYO010000055.1:0-13386 GCA_038135995.1 Porticoccaceae bacterium | reverse complement strand
GCGGCCTGGATATTGAGCAGCTGCCTCAGGTGGTTAACTTTGATCTGCCCAATGTCTCAGAGGACTATGTGCACCGTATCGGCCGCACCGGTCGGGCCGGCGCCACTGGTCAGGCGATTTCCCTGGTCAGTGCAGATGAAGTGGATTTGCTCTCCGATATTGAAAGACTGATCCAAAAGCTCTTGCCCCGTGAAGAGATTGATGGCTTTGAGCCAGACCAAAACCTGCCAGAGACGACGCTCAACAAACCGGTGCGCCGCAAAAAGCCGCGCAAGCCTCTGAAAAGTCAAACCAGTGCAGGGGATAACAGCCGTCACAACAATAAGTCGAGCCGCTCCAAAAAGCGCTCGGCCTACGGGCATGGCCCAAAGCCGGGTAACAAAGCAAAGTCTGGTGGTCGTGGCCAGGGCAGCAAATCCTCCGGCAATTCGCCCTATGGCAGTGGCGGTGGCAGGAATACCAGTGGCCGCGCTCGCTCCTCTGGGGGCAGTTCCAATCGCAGCTCTGGGCGCGGATAGATCGCGCCCTAAAGCCATAGCGGCACCATAGTTGGCAGATTAAGCCATCTTTTTCAATCCCAGTAATGACCGAGAGAAACTCAATTAATGTTTGAATTGCATTTCAATAAAGTTGCTACCCTAAAAAATGACTTACTTTCCGGCCTTACGGTCGCTCTGGCTCTGGTGCCAGAGGCAGTAGCCTTTGCCTTTGTGGCTGGCGTAGACCCTCTGGTGGGTCTTTATGCCGCCTTTATGGTGGGCCTGATTACCGCCTGCATAGGTGGTCGTCCGGGCATGATTAGTGGAGCCACAGGTGCTCTGGCTGTGGTGATGGTGTCGCTGGTGGCAGACCATGGTGTGGAGTATCTGTTTATCACCGTGGTGTTGATGGGACTGCTGCAAATTGGTGCAGGGGTACTTAAGCTGGGTAAGTTTATTCGCATGGTGCCCTATCCAGTGATGCTGGGTTTTGTAAATGGTCTGGCCATTGTCATTTTTCTCGCCCAGCTGGGGCAGTTCGGTGAAGCCGGGCAGCCCGGCTGGCTGGATGGTACTTTTATGCAGGGCACCATTGTGGATGTTGCCTGGCTGCAGGGGCAGGAGCTGTATATGTTGCTGAGCCTGGTGCTGGTGACCATGATTATTATTCATTCACTGCCGCGCTTTACCAAGTCACTGCCTTCATCGCTGGTAGCGATTTTGGTGGTTACCGGGCTGGTGCTGGGGCTGGATATAGATACCAAGGTAGTGGGTGATGTAGCCTCTATCAGCGGTGGTTTGCCCAGTTTCCACATTCCGGCTGTGCCGTTTAACCTGGAGACACTGTGGATTATCTTGCCCTATGCCGTTATTTTGGCGGCTATTGGCCTGATTGAATCCCTGTTGACACTGCGCCTGATCGACGAGATTACCGAAACCCGCGGTCGCGGCAATCGCGAATGTATAGGCCAGGGTGTGGCCAATACAGTGACCGGGTTCTTTGGTGGCATGGGTGGCTGCGCCATGATTGGCCAGAGTATGATCAATGTAAACTCCGGGGGTCGCGGTCGCATGTCAGGTATTAGCGCGGCGCTGTTTTTACTGTTGTTTATTTTGATTGCCTCACCTTTAATTGAGCAGATTCCGCTGGCGGCACTGATTGGCGTGATGTTTATCGTGGTGATCGGCACCTTTGAATGGTCGAGCTTTCGTATTGTCGGCAAGGTGCCGCGCAGTGACGCACTGATCCTGGTTACTGTATCAGCGGTGACTGTGGCCACGGATCTGGCAGTTGCAGTGGTTGTTGGGGTTATTATCTCGGCACTGGTATTTGCCTGGGAGCACGCCAAATATATCCGTATCGAGTCCAGAGAGGATCACAAGGGTTCGACGGTTTACGCGGTGACCGGCCCATTGTTTTTTGGCTCTGTGACTTCCTTTTTGGAGCGGTTTGACCCCAAGCAGGACAATGATGATGTGGTTATCGACTTTGCCCGCTCGCGAGTGGCTGATCACTCTGGTTTGGAGGCAATAGATACTTTGGCTGAACGCTATGAAAATGCTGGGAAAACATTACACTTAGTGCACCTAAGTGAAGAGTGTCGCGGGCTGCTCAAAAAAGCCGGTAATCTGGTCGAGGTCAATGTGATTGAAGATCCCAAATATTTTGTTGCCGAAGACAGCCTGGGCTAATGGATTTAAAACTGGCCATATTTAAACCCTTGCTCAAGCTGGCTATGGAGCGCCAAGGCCATGGCGCGGCCCTGGGGTTTGAATTGACCAGAGTGGGACGCGGGGAAGTGGAGATTACCTTCCCCTACAAGGAAGAAGTAGTGGGCAACCCCCTAACCGGTGTTGTCCATGGCGGTGTGATTGTCACCCTGCTGGATACTGCCTGCGGCACCGCCGCAATCACCACGTTGACCCGGGCCTCAGTCACTCCAACCATGGACCTGCGTCTCGACTATATGCACCCAGCAGAGCCTCATCAGCCGATCCATGTCTCGGCCAAAGTCTATCGCAGCACTTCCAATGTGATCTTCTGTCGCGGTTCAGCCTGGCAGGATGATCCTGAAAACCCTATTGCCCACTGTGTGGCCACCTTTATGACGGTAGAAACGCCGAGCATTTCGCTGGGAAATGTGATTCGCCGCCGCTTTAATCGTCTGGTTCGTGGTGATAAAGCCTATGAGCGGGAGGCTGATAAATGAGTGATGCACTTTTGGCTATTCAATCTAGCCTGCGCAAAGCTAGAGCGGAGTCCAGTCCTCAGCAGATTCTGGATCTAATCCCCTACAGCAGTTTTATTGGCGCCGAGGCAAAAATTGACAATGATGCTGTGTTGTACTGGCTGGACAGGCGCCCATCAAATATAGGTAATCCCTCGCTGCCCGCTATCCATGGTGGGGTTATTGGTGGCTTTCTTGAACTTTCCGCGGCTATAGAAATTCTTTATACCCTGGATGTTGAGTTAATACCCAAGGTGGTTGATTTCTCGCTGGATTATCTGCGTCCCGGGCGATACAAAACTATCTATGCAAACTGTACCGTACTGCGTCAGGGCAAAAAACTGGTCAATGTAACCGCTACAGCCTGGCAGGATAGCCCTGATACACCTATAGCTACGGCCCGCTGCCATTTCCTTATTGCTAGGTAAAAAACGGTTTAAATAACCGCCAGAGCTTGAAATTTCTGCGCTAGTCCCCATCTCCTAACACAAGCAACAGTACTGTTTTATCAACCAGGAGAAATAACGGAAATGACTGCCAAAGCTAAATCAGGTGCCGAAACCCTAGGCTTTCAAACAGAGGCAAAACAGCTTCTGCACCTAATGATTCACTCATTGTATTCCAATAAAGAAATCTTTTTGCGTGAGCTGATTTCCAACGCATCTGATGCAACAGATAAGCTACGCGTTGAAGCGCTGGAAAATTCCAGCCTCTACGAAGATGACGGCGAGCTGCGTATTCGTATTGCTGTCGACGAAGAGGCCAAGACCATTGAGATCTCTGATAATGGTATTGGCATGTCCAGAGATGAGGTAATTACCAATCTGGGTACTATCGCCAAATCTGGCACAGCCGAATTCCTTAAAAACCTGACCGGTGATCAAAAGCAGGACTCCCAGTTAATTGGTCAGTTTGGTGTCGGCTTTTACTCGTCATTTATTGTGGCTGATCGGGTGGTGGTCGAAACTCGGCGCGCCGGTGCATCCGCCGATGAGGCTGTGCGCTGGAGCTGTGAGGGAGAGGCGGACTACCAATTGGAAACTATTGAGCGCGCAGAGCGCGGCACCTCAATCACCCTGCACCTGAAAACTGAAGAGCAGGAATTTGCCAATGACTGGCGACTGCGCAGCATAGTTAAAAAGTACTCGGATCATATTGCTATTCCAGTGCAGATGCTCAAACAAGAAACTCCGCCTATGCCTGGAGCTGACGAGACTCCAGAAGAGCAGGAAGCCGAGATAGTACCAGAGTGGGAGGCGGTCAATGATGCGAAAGCGCTGTGGACCAAGTCGAGAAGTGAAGTCAGTGATGAGGAGTACAAAGAGTTCTATCGCCATGTATCCCATGATTTCGCCGAGCCGCTAGCCTGGAGCCACAACCGTGTAGAGGGCAAGCAGGAATACACCAGTCTGCTTTATATCCCAGGTATGGCGCCGATGGACCTGTATCAGCGGGAAGCAGTACGCGGCATCAAGCTGTATATCAAGCGAACCTTTATTATGGATGACGCTGAGCAGTTTATGCCCATGTATCTGCGCTTTGTTAAAGGTGTGTTGGACAGTGCTGATCTGCCGCTTAATGTGTCTCGCGAGATTCTGCAAAATACTCCCATGGTCGACAGCATTCGTGCAGCACTGACCAAGCGTGTGCTGGATATGCTGGCCAAAATGGCTAGCAGTGAGCCAGAAAAGTATGCGACATTCTGGACCCAGTTTGGCGCAGTATTAAAAGAAGGCCCCAGTGAAGATCACAACAATCGTGAGAAGATCGCCAAGCTATTTCGTTTTGCCAGCTCCACAAGCGAAGGTGCAGAGCCCACAGTAAGCCTGCCCGACTATATCGAGCGCATGAAAGAGGGTCAGGACAAGATTTACTATGTGACGGGTGAGAGCCACTCGGTGATCGCTAACAGCCCCTATCTTGAAGTGTTCCGCAAGCATGGCATCGAAGTGTTGCTGATGTCTGATCGCATCGATGAGTGGATGATGGGTTATCTGACCGAGTTTGATGGCAAATCGTTCCAGGATGTGGCTCGCGGTGAGCTGGATCTGAGTAAGATCACTGGCGAAGAGCCTAAGTCTGACAAGGATGCCGAGGCCGACAAAGAGTCTCAGGATGCCGAGCAGGGCGAGCTGATTGGCCGCATTAAGTCGCTGCTGGACGAGAAAGTTGAAGAGGTACGCAGTACCACGCGCCTCACTAGCTCACCGGCCTGCCTGGTCGTAGGCGACAATGATATGGGTGAGCAGATGCGTAAAATCATGCAGGCTGCAGGGCAGGCTGTGCCTGAGTCCAAGCCTATTTTGGAAGTGAATATGGCTCACCCTCTGGTTAGCAAACTCGAGGCTGAAGCAGATAGCGAGTCTGCCGGGCGTCTGGCCCGTGTACTTTTTGACCAGGCGGCTCTGTCAGCAGGTCGACCACTGGAGAACCCTGCAGAATTTGTCCAGGAACTCAATCGGTTAATGTTTGAATAAAATAGCTAAATAGCCACAAATGGGGCGCTTTTAGGCGCGCTATTTGTGGTTTGGCGGCTATAATGTGCTATCTGACTGTGCCTCCAAGGGCGCACCAGAAGAGCACATCTCAAGTGGTTGTGGAGCATAGGCTGGGTGACAGATAACAAAAATCATAAAGTAGCAGTCTTGGGCGGCGGCAGTTTTGGTACTGCTATCGCTAATATGATTGCGTCCAATGATTATCCTGTGACTCTGTGGTTGCGCAGTGAAACACGTGCTGCCACTATCCGCGACTGCCGTGAAAATCCGGATTACCTGCCTGGTTATCAGCTACATGCCGACATGGGTGTCAGTACCGATCTGCAACAGACTTTGGCCGGAGTGCAGACGGTATTTTTTGCGGTGCCAAGTAGCGCCTTCCGTCAGCTGGCCAGACAGGTGTCTCCCTATCTTGGAAAAGACTGTATTCTGATCAGCACGGCAAAAGGTATTGAAGCCGACAGCTTTATGCTGCCCTCAGAGGTTCTTGAAGAGGAGATTCCCCAGTGCCCCATAGGTGTAATCAGCGGCCCCAATCTGGCCAAAGAAATAGCCCAATTTGAAATCACGGCAACGGTCATTGCCAGTGAAAATGCCAAGCTCTGTGAGCGTATTCAGACCCTCTTAGGCTCGAGATATTTTCGCGTATACGCCAACCATGATCGCTATGGCGTCGAGTTGGCCGGGGCATTGAAAAATATCTATGCCATTGTCGCCGGCATAGCCGAGGCTATGGATGCGGGCCAAAATACCAAAGCTGTAGTGCTGACCCGCAGTCTTGCCGAGATGAGCCGTTTTGCAGTTAAGCTGGGTGCTAACCCACTGACCTTTTTGGGGCTCAGTGGTGTCGGCGACCTTTATGTAACCTGCACATCGCCCCTGAGCCGCAACTTTCGTGTAGGTCAGGCCTTGGGGAAGGGTAAGAGTCTGGAGCAAGCCGTGTCTGAAGTAGGGCAGGTGGCCGAGGGTGTAAATACGACTAAACTAGTAAAAGAGAAGGCCGATAATTTAGGCATCTACATGCCTCTGGCATCGGCTCTGTACGCGACCTTATTTGAGCAGCGACCCATAATGGAGTCTCTGCAATCTATGATGCTCGCTGAACAAAACACTGATGTTGAATTTATGGTGAACGCAAATGACTGATAATAAAGGGACATTAAGCAACAGTAATACCTGGGTTCGTCTGGCCTATATGTTCTTGTTTACGTTGCTGCTAATGGCTGCCCGGCTGGTTATCACTCTGGTGGTGATAGTGCAGTTTCTTCTGGTATTGGTAACCGGCAGCGATAACGAAAATCTACGTAATCTGGGGCAGGGTCTAGGTAAGTGGGTCTATCAAACAATTATGTTTTTGACCTTTAACACAGAGAGCAAATCCTTTCCGTTTGATGAATGGCCCGAGGTTGACCCTTCGCAAGGCTACTCAGTGCGTACAGCCGAGGATATTGAGGAGGCAGAGTTTGTCGAGGTAGAGGACGATGATGTCCCCTCATTTACTGCCGATGAAGCGCCGGTAGAGGATGAAGCGCCCGCAGCGGATAAAGCGCCATCAGCCAATAAAAAGACCGAAGACACAAAAAACACAAAAAAGAAAAGCAAATAGCGTCACTCAATGAAGCTGCTGCTAATGCGCCATGGCGATGCCGAGCCAGGGATTCCCGACAGGCATCGCCCGCTCTCGGACTATGGTCGCAAGCAGGTAACCAGGCAGGCGCTGGCCCACCAGCAAGACGCCAGCAAGCTGCAGCAGCTGGTATGCAGTCCATACACCAGGGCAGCTCAAACCGCGACGCTGTTTGCTCAGAAAACAAATATTAACAATATCGCAATCGATTGGTTAGATGATCTAACACCGCAGGGCAACCCGCGGGCCATAGAGGGATTTTTACAACAGACTCAAGCTGACAACCTGGTGATGGTGAGCCACTTACCACTGGTGGGCCTGTTGATCGATTATTTAACCGGAGAGACAGGTACCTCAATGGGTACCGCGAGCCTGGCCTCGCTCTCTATGGACTATCCCGCACAGGGCATGGCAACTTTAAATTGGATACATTATGTCGATTGAATTTATCAGAGAGCGCACCTTCGAAAACAAAGGCCTGACCTTTGCCGCTAAAGAATGGGGGCGCTCCGGTTTTCCTCCTGTTATAGCTCTGCATGGCTGGCTGGATAATGCCAATACCTTTGATCGCATGCTGCCCCATATGGAAAACCTTCATGTGATCGCAATGGATCTGGCTGGTCATGGGCGCAGCGACTTTCGCTCTCAGGATTCTGGCTATGATATCTGGCACGATATTAGCGATGTAATGGCGGTCGCCGACCAAATGGGTTGGGACACCTTTGGCCTAATTGGTCATTCCCGAGGAGCTATTATTTCTGGTCTGGTGGCAGGCACTTTCCCCGAGCGGGTAACTCAGGTAGCAATGATTGATGGATATCTCCCTCTGCCAGAGGATGCTCACAATACTGCCAAGCACATTGCTCGCGCTATCCATGAAAACAAACGCTTTGGTGCCGCCTCGCCCACAGGTTTTGCGGACTATGAGCGAGCCGTGCAGGCGCGAGTCAAAGGTTTTGTTCCTCTTGAGCATGACGCTGCCAGTATTCTGGCTGAGCGTGGAGTAACTGAGGCTGATGGCCTGTTCTACTGGCGCAATGATCAGCGCCTCAAGGCGGCATCAATGATTAAGTTTTCTAAGGAGCATTTGCAGAGTTTTTTAACCGCTATTCGTGGTCGAGTCACTCTGGTTCAAGCAGAGAACAGCGCCTTTACCCCCAGTCCCGAGCAGACAGCGGCCTTCGAATGGATACCCCATATGGAAATTGTCAGGATACCAGGCTCTCATCATCTTCATCTGGAAGGGCAGGCCGAGCAGGTGGCAACCAGCATTCAGCCCCTGTTTGTCTGAGGAGCCTGTGCTAAGTCTTGACCAGGCGCAACTCAGCAGCTACTTTTAAAAAGAAACTGCCCGAAACTGCTGTAAGATTAATGTGACAAGAGAATTAGCTTTTGTGCACATTAGAGGAGAGTTTTTATGTCAATCTCAATTGAGCAGTTAGCCGCCTTTCTCGGCTGGTGCACATTGATCAATGTAGGCCTGTTACTGTTTTCCACCCTGATACTGGCTCTGGTAAAAGACTTTGCTATTAACATGCACAGCAAAATATTTGATTTGGACCCAGAGATGTTGCCCGCCATGTACTTTGAATACCTGGGTAGGCTGAAGCTTTTGGTGATCGTATTTAATCTTGTGCCCTATCTGGCACTGAGAATTATTCTCTAAACAGGCTGTAACCAAGGATGGCGTCAGCGGCGACAGCCGTTGGTAGACCTAAAGTTTAGACAGGAGTCTAACCTAGATGAGTTATTCGCTGGAAAGGAAGCCAGAACCCGAGTTTTGCTCAGTCTGCTGTGGCAGTAAAGTCCATCAGTGCGAAGCCTGCCATGGCAGCGGCAATATACCCTGCGCTGGTTGTCTGGGTAAGTTAGGGGTCCAGGCCTGCCTTGTGTGTTCGGGATTAAAACAGCTGCGCTGCCACCTCTGCAATGGCGGGCTGGCCAGTTGCGGAGTCTGTGGCGGCACTGGCCAGCGCTGGTAGCGCTCTAAGTACTTACTGGTTATTGAGTAGAGCCAAAAATTCAGTGCGTGTCGCCTGATCTGTACGGAAGCTGCCCAGCATGGCAGAGGTTTTCATTGATGAGTTTTGCTTTTCTACACCGCGCATCATCATGCACATATGCTTGGCTTCCACGATAACGCCAACGCCTCTGGCATTGGTCACTTCCTGAATAGTTGATGCCACCTGCTGCGCCAGTGCTTCTTGAATCTGCAGTCGGCGGGCAAACATATCCACCACACGTGCCACCTTTGATAGGCCTAAAACCTTGCCATTGGGAATATAGGCAACATGACATTTGCCGATAAACGGCAGCAGGTGATGCTCGCAGAGCGAAAACAGTTCGATATCCTTAACGATCACCATTTCTTCTGAGTCAGAGGGAAACAGGGCATCATTGATCACCTGATTTAAATCCATCGTGTAGCCGCTGGTAAGGTAGGCGAAAGCCTTGGCCGCACGATCAGGCGTATCCAGCAAACCAGCGCGAGTTACATCCTCGCCAGTGCTTTCAATAATTTTCTGATACTGATCTCTCATGGTAGTCCTTGAATAAATTTTATAATTCTTGCAGGCCTTCATTCTCCAATAAACTACAGACCATTGCTAGTTTCACAGGTAAAATAATGCCCTTACGGAGGCACAATGACAGAAATAAACACAACCCCTGATATTCTAGCGCCAGTCACGGTTGCAACCATGTTAGAGCAGGGGCAGCAACAGTTTGAAAGGGCGCAAATCTATTTTGGTCATGGCACCACCAGCGCCTGGGACGAGGCGGTGTACCTGCTATCCTATGTGCTGGATTTGCCGCCAGATGCAGACCGTTCGCTGCTGTCTGAGGAGCTCACAGATCAGCAGCAGGCTGATATTCAGGCTCTGTATCAGCGCAGAGTTGACGAGCGTATTCCTGCTCCTTACCTGACCGGCACGGCCTGGTTCTGTGGCCTACCCTTTGCAGTTGATGAGCGAGTGATTATCCCGCGTTCGCCGGTGGCAGAGCTTGTCTACAATGGTTTCGCGCCCTGGTGTGAGGCAGCGCCTGCCAGGGTGCTGGATCTCTGCACTGGCAGTGGCTGTATAGGTATTGCCTGCGCCTACGCTTTTGAGCATGCCCAGGTGGTGCTCAGCGATATATCTACCGATGCACTGGCTGTTGCTACTATTAACATTGAGCAGCACCAGGTAGGCAGCAGAGTGCGGGCCCTGCAGTCTGATCTCTTTGATGGGCTCGGTGGTCAGTGTTTTGATCTTATTGTCAGCAATCCACCCTATGTGGATGCAGCTGATCTGGCGGAAATGCCCGATGAATATCAACATGAACCGGAGCTGGCGCTGGCCTCTGGTTTTGATGGCTTGGATTTTACCCGTCGCCTATTGAGGGAAGCAGAGCAGTATCTAACAGAAGAGGGCGTTCTTGTGGTGGAGGTTGGCAATTCCTGGGTGGCGCTGGAGCAGGCTTTTCCCCAAGTGCCTTTTATATGGTTAGAGTTTAGCGAGGGTGACGCAGGTGTCTTTGTGCTGACCCGTAATCAGTTGCTCGAACACCGGGAATCTTTTGCCTAAATTACGTATAATTGCAGACGGCAATTGAGCCACTATTTTAAGCGACCATTTAATCCAGAGAAAACTATGTCGGGAAACTCCATCGGAAAATTATTTACTGTCACCAGTTTTGGCGAGAGCCACGGTCTGGCGATTGGCTGCATTGTCGACGGCTGTCCTCCCGGGTTGGAAATCAGCGCATCAGATCTGCAACCGGATCTGGATCGTCGCAAGCCTGGCCAGTCTCGCTACACTACGCAGCGTAAAGAGGACGATGAGGTCAAAATTCTCTCCGGCGTGTTTGAAGGCAGAACCACCGGCGCTTCCATTGGCATGATGATCGAAAACAAGGATCAGAAGTCTAAAGATTACAGCAAAATCAAAGACTTATTTAGACCTTCTCATGCAGATTATACCTACCATCAAAAGTACGGTGAGCGCGATTATCGCGGAGGTGGGCGCAGCTCAGCCCGAGAGACTGCGATGCGCGTGGCTGCTGGAGGCATCGCCAAAAAGTACCTGAGAGAGCGTCTGGGTATTGAAATTTTTGGCTATGTATCCCAGTTAGGGTCCATAGTGGCGGAGAATTTTGATCAGGCTGAAATTGAAAATAACCCCTTCTTTTTTCCCGATGCGGCCAAGATTGCCGAGCTGGAAACCTATATGCAGGCGCTCAATAAAGAGGGCGATTCTATTGGCGCCAAGGTGACCGTCGTGGCCAAAAATATGCCGGTTGGCTTGGGAGAGCCGATCTTTGACCGGCTGGATGCCGAGTTGGCCCATGGGCTTATGGGTATTAATGCGGTAAAAGGTGTGGAGCTGGGCGCTGGTTTTGATGTGGTGGCCCAGAAGGGCACAGAGCATCGCGATGAGTTATCGCCCGATGGCTTTTTGTCCAATAACTCCGGTGGTGTGTTGGGTGGAATTTCCTCAGGCCAGGACATTGTGGCTCATCTGGCCTTAAAACCCACCTCTAGCATCCGTATTCCCGGGCAATCCATTAATACGGCCGGTGAGTCTGCCGAAGTAATTACTACCGGCCGCCATGACCCCTGTGTGGGGATTCGCGCGGTACCTATTGCCGAGGCCATGGTAGCTATTACACTGATGGATCATTATCTGCGGCACCGCGGTCAAAATGCGGATGTGGATTCCGGGCTGGCGCCGATTTAAGCCTCTATTCACCCCGCGCAGCGAGCTTACAGCGGATATATTCATTGTGGCGGATATGCAGCAGGTCAGCGACGCGGCGAATAATGCCTTCCTCATGCTTATCTAAGTGCCCGTCGGCATAGGCGACCCGCCACATCGCGGTGAGCAGATCGATCTTTTTATCCAGCGCAAAATGCTCGTTAATCTCGCGGGTAAACTGGTACAGAGAGGTGGCGTCGGCGACCTCTTCTCGAGACAGTCGCAGCAGCTCTTCAACCTGTGCGGCCTCAAGGCTTAAAATATCGCACAGGGTCTGGCTGATTGAGGCCAGTTCCTGCTCATCCAGATTGCCATCTATAACCATCACCTCTACCAGCAGAGCTGCAGCAGCCAGCTGGTCGCTGGCTACTGTCTCTTCGGGTTCGAGCACATTTTTGGCAAAAAAGCTTTTTATGCGGTCGATCATTACTGAATATCTCGCAACCAGGTTTCCAGCTTAATCTGATCGGCGACAAAGGCGCGGATACCGCCAGACAGTTTTTCGGTTGCCATGGGATCATCGTTGAGTTCGTAGCGGAATGCCGCCTCACCACCCAGCTGGTAGTGAATCTTTTTGCCGGTATTGGCCGGGTCAAGCTTGCGTTCCAGCACGCCGTAATCATCATCTAGCGCCTGCAATAGCTGGGGGCTAATAGTCAGGCGATCACAGCCGGCCAATTCGGTGATTTCGTCGGTATTGCGGAAGCTCGCCCCCATCACCACGGTGTTGTAACCCTGCTGTTTGTAGTAGTTGTAGATGCCGGTGACTGACTGCACCCCGGGATCATCAGCCGGCGCATAGTCGCTGAGATCGGTGTTGGCCTTGTACCAGTCAAGAATACGGCCAACAAATGGCGAGATCAGATAGGCACCGGCATCGGCGGCGGCCACGGCTTGGGTGAAGTTAAAAAGCAATGTTAGATTGCAATTAATACCTTCTTTTTCCAACTGCTCTGCTGCCTTGATGCCTTCCCAGGTAGAGGCCATTTTGATCAGTACCCGCTCTTTGCCGATACCGGCCTGTTCATAGAGCTCAATCAACTGACGGGCCTTGGCAATGGAGCCGTCTTTATCGAAGGACAGTCGTGCATCGACTTCGGTAGAGACTCTGCCGGGAATAGTCTCGAGAATCTTTTCACCAAAGCCGACACCTAGTCTATCCATACAGGCTGATAGTTGCTCGTCCGAAGACATCTTGCCGCTGCTAACAGATTGAATAACGCCATCGACCAGGCTGCGATAAGCAGGCATTTGTGCCGCTTTTAATAGCAGGGAGGGGTTGGTGGTGGCATCTTCCGGGGAGTACTGGGCAATGGCATCAAAATCTCCGGTATCGGCAACCACAGTGGTCATTTCTTTTAGTTGAGCAAGTTTGCTTTTGTCAGTCATGAAAATCTAATTCCCGTTGTAATAATTAAACAGTTGTTGTCTTGGCTAATGCCGCCGTCAGTACATCAATGCCTGCATCTGATTTATAGGCATTTTCGCTGATATGCCGCCGATACTGCCTGGCCCCGGGCATGCCGTGGAACAGCCCCAGAATATGTCTGGTCATGGCTTGTAATTTGGTACCTTTAGACAGCTCATTATCCACATATTGAAGAAACTCTTCAGCGATTTTTTGTCGCGACTTCACTGGTGCCTCAGAGCCATAGATTGCCTGATCTACAGTGGCTAGCAGATAGGGATTGGTATAGGCTTCGCGGCCCACCATCACACCATCCAGCTGCTGTAAATGCTGCTGGGACTGCGTTAAATCGGTCACCCCGCCATTAATAATAATCTCCAGCTGGGGGTAGTCTTTTTTTAGCTGATAGA
>JAYPYO010000054.1:11559-13492 GCA_038135995.1 Porticoccaceae bacterium | reverse complement strand
ATGCCAGTGTGGTGGAATTGGTAGACACAGGGGATTCAAAATCCCCCGCCCTTAAAAGCGTGTCGGTTCGAGTCCGACCACTGGTACCAAACAAATAAACCCTGCCTTTAGGCGGGGTTTTTTGTTTGTATCTGAGAATCGGCGAGATCCGACACCCTCGGTTCGACCAATTGCGTAAGCAATTAGGACGGCGATGGCGCTTGCGCAGCAAGTGATAACAGCCCCTAGGCTGGTATCATCAGTCCGACCACTGGTACCAAATACTCTTCAAAGCATCTAATTCCTGATAAAAATTATTTGATGGGCTTTTCCTTAGGGACGGGGGAGTGTGCTGAGTCCTGGTGATTGTTACGGTATCTGCACAGATACATTAGAGGGTGATTTGAACACAAGACTGTTATTAGTCGCCGCCTATACTCTATTGCAAAACTATGCCTGTGCGTTATAGTTTTGGAGATAGATTAATAAGACTGACGCCAGATTGGTAGAATTGATGGGAGTGGAAAGCTGTTGAGAATTGAAAGAATTTTTTTATTTTTAGTTGTGATTTGGAGTAGTTTTATTTCAATTTCTTCAGCTTTTGATATGTATTTCTTTTTTCCAATGATCGAAAAGAGCGATATTAAAGACGATATAATAATTGAACGTTTGACTGTAGTGAGATCCGCCTCATTAACGACCATCGCTTATTTTAGTTTGAGATACTTCAGCAACCGGAAGCCGTTATCCTCAATCAGCCCCGTATTAATTTGGAGTCTATGTCTGACATTTTTTGGGATCCTTTCAAATATAGCAGCCGATGGAAGTATAGTCGGTTGGCCCGTACTTATATTTTTCCTTGGCTTTAATTTCGTACTACTTAGACTTCATGCCAGCGATTCTAGAAAACTGTTCGAAAAAGATTGGTAGAGCCTAAGTCCTTAAGCTTTAGGGTAAATCCACCTTCACCTTAGTTCTTACCTCGTCCAAATGCTCCTGCCACGTCTCTAGCATGACTTCCTTACAAGCCATTCAGCACCTACTATTTCATAATTGTAGGTTAACCTCACAGGCCCTTTACATGGCCATCCGTGGCCTCTCAAGCAGTCATTGATCAGTTCCATCTGCCTCAGCTCAGGATGGTCATCTGGAAGGTTATCTATGGCTTTAGTTGATTATCTACATTCCCTTTTTGCGGAGTGTGCGAATGATAAAAAAGAGTGTCCCAAAGAATCCAACGGTAAACGTAATACTAGCCAGCACCACATTGCCCGACACTAGCCAAGCCTCAGATGTAACACCAAATTGCGGCAATTGTTCTCTGTACCGTAAAATTAATTCACTAGCGAGCATGCTTCGGAACAGCATGTTGAGAGAAAACATTGTATAAAGAGCGGCTAAGAATAACATGTACCATCTGTCCAAAATATCCTGTCCAAGATGGCAAGCAACAATCACCGCAAACGTCCCGGTCAACCAAAATTCGAACCCACTATCGTATGCTTCAATGCCAGAAAACAAACTCTGGACCAACTCGTACTCAGTCATAGCTACCCCCTCTTAGATAAAAGTTTTATCTTCGGACAAAAAGTGTTTATTCGTTTGCTCTGATACGCCCATTTTTAGCTGAGCCCCCTCCCTTGTCAAATTGAGCAAGCCACATGTCTGTTTAGACTATTAATCATGTATATAAGGCTTTCTTGCCATTACCAGACTCAGCATCAATACCTTTGCAATGAACGTACTGGTCCCAGAGGCTGCCTAGCGTCTTTGGTAATGGTAAGAACCAGGTCTAGGTTTAATGTATCTAGGTAGTGAAGTAGGCATTTGTAGTCACGATTGCAGTCACTTAGTCTCCCCGACGCTCAACAATGAGATGATTTAGGTTTTTAAAAGGAGTATCCTAAATAACACAGCCAAAAAAGCATCTCTGCAGAAACAGTCTGGCTGAGGG
>JAYPYO010000054.1:0-11549 GCA_038135995.1 Porticoccaceae bacterium | reverse complement strand
ATGCAAGAAAAGTCACATGTATCAGAAGAAGAGATGAAAGCTCTATTTCCCTACCAGGAAGTCTCCAAAACCCATTTGGAGTCAATTCGACCAAAAATCCTTAAGCGATGTGTCCTTATAGTTCTCCTCTGGGGTTTTAGAGCAATTATGGTCACTCAGTTCCCTGAGTATCATCTTGCCTCTGATTTTAATGAGCGACTCCTGGATACAGCATCGGTAGAGAACATGGTTAATATCAGACTATCTATGGTTTTTTTAGGTAGCGCCGTCTATCTGTACTCATGCTACAGAAATCTCTACTTTAGGTCGGTCAATGTTGCTGCCCTGATCATAGTTTGCTGTTTGATTTGGGGTGATATGGAGCTCTATCTGCTCTCAGCCATGGGCGATCTCAGCAAACCCTCTCTGGCCATGGTTGCCTTCAGGCTGATACCGCTGAGCTTATTAATAATGAACTATCGGGATATTCGCCAGTAGACACATGCTAGTGGCGAGCGAGATTTGACGTAGCTGGGCGATCTATTTATCCCAGTTTAAAATATCCATTACGATCTTAGCCTGCTGGTTAGCCTGAGCTACCATGGCTGTCGCCGCCTGCTGAATAATCTGAGTTCTGGCTAATTCAGCGCTCTCTTTCGCGTAATCCGCATCCTCAATACGGCTGCGCGAGGACTGGGTATTGGTGAGCATATCACTGAGATTATCTATGGCATATTCCAGGCGATTCATGGTCGCACCATAGGTAGCGCGCTGCAGGTTCATCTGGGTTAATGCATTGTCAATCACCTGTAATGAAACAGTAGCTTTTGATGAGGTTGTTATAGCAGTTGTTACCAGGGCCTCAAACTGCTCCAAGGTGACAATAATGCTAGCAGGCGACGAGCCATCGGCGAGGCCGGAAACTGTCAGCACTCCAGAAGCCGCGACGGCCTCCGTAAACAGGTTTGTCTGAGCGGCTATCTGAGTTGCCATCTCTGTAAGCAATGCATCTAGACCCTCAGCACCTATGACTCCCTGAATCTCTGTACCGCCAGCAATGGTCAGGGTAATGCGATCGCCCTCAACTAAATCGCGGTTATTGAAATCTATAGCATCTATACCAGCTGTATGGACTAATGCTGTGGTAGTTGGCCAGTTGTAGACTCTACTGTGCCCTGAATCACCCCCATTGCCATCATTATTGGGCGCACCAATAATTACTGTGGATCCAATGGAGTTGATGCTCAGGGATGAACCGCTGCGGTCGTTGTTAGCTTCACCATTTATATCACCGCCACGCTGCACCCAGGCGCTACCATCCCAGTCATATAGTCTTACATGACCAGAGTCAGATCCATTACCATCATTGCCCGGAGCACCTATGGCCACTGTATCGCCAGCGTCACTGAGTGCCACAGCATAGCCACTCATATCGGCAGCCGCCTCACCATTGATATCAGCTCCCCGCTGAATCCAAGCCGTGCCATTCCAGTTGTAAATTCGAACATGGCCTGAGTCAGTACCATTACCATCATTGCCAGCGGCACCCAGTGCGATGGTCTTACCATCTGTACTTATCGAGACATTATTAACCCTGTCCTCAGCCAACTCACCAACAATTGGATAACCCATGGCTGTCCATGCAGTGCCGCTCCATGCGAAGACACGCACATAGCCAGAGTCATTGCCGTTACTGTTATTTCCTGGTGAGGACAAAATCATGGTGTTGCCATCATCACTGATACTCACCGACCGTCCACTGTAATCCGCCGGGCTCTGACCATCGATATCCATACCACGCTGAATCCAGGCACTGCCATTCCAGTCGTAGACTCTGGCATGACCCGCATCGGTACCATTGCCATCATTGTAGGAAGCGCCCACCACAATGGTATTACCGTCACTGCTCATACTGATGCTACTGACAGCATCTCCAGGAGCCTCACCCACCAGATCAGTGCCCTTCTGAATCCAGGCACTACCATTCCAGTCGTAGACCCGCACCTGCCCTGCTGTGCTCTCGGCGCCAAAGTCTGCTATTGAAACCGTATTGCCATCCTCACTCATAGCAATACTGGTAAGGGAACCAGCCTCTGTTAAGTTAGCCAATAGCTGGCTATAACTTAGCGCTCCTGGTGCGGCACCCACATTAACATTGTCTATGTAGAGAGAAGCGCCAGCGACAGTTCCAAAGGTCTCATCAAAGGTGCCAGATACAAACACAAACTTGTAGTTGCCCGTAGTTGGTATGTCTACATTAACCGTCCGCCAGCCACTATCATTGGTGCCGCTGCCTGTCTGATTTAACAAATTAATAGTCTCACCAGTATCTGTATTTAGAGCATAGGCGTAGACATCAAAGGCATCACTGCCGCCCTGCGCTCGCCAGTTAAAGGTTAAATCAGACCCCGCAGCCACATAGACAGGCTCTTTTGATACTACATAGGGGCCGTGGAGCACATCGCCTCCATAAACACTGGCGTTGGAGTACATCCTCAGAGTGCTGCCATCTACAGAGTAGTTGTAGCTCGCACTGTTGGGGGCATTTTGGTCGCCTCGGCTAATACGGCCTCCATTAGTAGGAGCCGGGGTGCTGTCTGAAGGTGTGGCATAGCCGGCAACAGTTGAAGGGCCGCTGGCGCCTAGACTGCCCAGCTTCACCTGTTCCAGATGAATATCCCAACCATCTATCGAAGCCACATTGCCATTGACGCTAACACTGGAGGATGAGAAGTCTCCGTTGGTAAATGTTTTTGATTCGCCATCAATATCTGGGCCTCGTTGTACCCATGCTGAACCGTTCCAGTCAAATACGCGGATATGTCCAGAATCAGTACCGGCGCCGTCATTTCTCGGTGCACTGATGGTAATGGTATTGCCATCGTTGCTCATAACCGTTGACCAGCCACTCTCATCTCCAGCAGCCTCGCCATCGATATCTGCACCGCGCTGTGTCCAGGAGCCCGTTGTATCATTAGTGGTGACATAACTAGAGGTAGGCTGAGATACCTCAACGCTGGCGGGGGCCACTGAGAGATGGCTGCCATAGTTGGTTGTTCTACCCAGAGTCGCCGTTGAGAATGCACCCATAGACATATCAATAGTTTGCGAGACATTGGCGCCCACCTGGAATGAGGTGGTAGCACCAAAATGAGAACCATCAAGAAGATTCTGTCCATTCCATTGAGTTTGGTTAAACACACGGGTTATCTCTGACTTTAATGCCTGGTATTCAAGATCCAGCGCTTGACGATCCCTGGCTGTATTGGTGTCACTAACCGCTTGAACTGAGAGCTCGCGCATGCGCTGCAGCATCTCAGCTACACCGCTGATGGCACCATCAGCGGTCTGGATCATACCTATGGCGTCATTGGCATTCTGCACGGCCTGACTCAGCCCTTTTGACTGAGCTGTCATGCGGTCAACCATAGCCAGCCCAGCGGCGTCATCAGCGGCTGAATTAATTTTCACCCCTGTTGAAAGTCGCTGCATCGACTGCGCCATAGCTCGCTCGTTCCTAGCGAGGCTATTGGCCGCAATAGTTGCTGTTATGTTGGTACCAATCTTCAAGTCGTTTAATCCAATTGCTCAAAAATATTTTTCTGAGATGCGGACTTATTTCCGCGATCTCGCTAAGCGAGATCGACAGGGAAAATGACTTCTTGAGGAGAGTGGCAACAGGTGGCAGGCAATGACCGAAGAAAACTTAAAGCGGCAAACTATTGCCGCTGTTAGTGCCGAAAAAACGGTCGCAGAAACAAGTAAGTAGAAGCCCTTTGGCCGAAACGTGGCTTGGACTGCAGATATAAAAAAACCCGCTGAGTAGCGGGCTTTTTACATTTTTGGCGAATAATCAGGTTTTGATTATTACATTCTCATATAGGTCTGAGTGACGGTTTCACCGTTGTAGACAAATGACTGGGTAAGGTGATTTTCATCAATCAGTTCAATTTTGACAGTACTTACTGTGCCCTCATAGTCTGACATTGAGCTTGTCATGGCTGTCTCAATAGCATCACCATGGGCATCCAATTCAAAGGTACCAAAACCAAACTCCTTAACGGCTTCGCCCTTGGAGATGGCATTGTGCAACCAAATATAATGGCCACCACCAATCATCTTGGTTTCAGTAAACTCACTGATACCCGGATCATTGGGTTCCCGGGTTTGCAGCTGCCAAAGGCCGTCAAAAGGCGACGTAGCTGTTGAAGCAATATTCCAAACCTCGACCATATCCAACAGGCGTCCGCCCTCGTATTCCATGCCAATCACTGTTTGCTCAAAACCAGTTTCAGTCTGGTCTATGGCAACATCAAAGCTGTAACCTGAGACTGGGCCATTGTGATTCACTCTGGGCACCTCAACCATGACACCATTTGACCAGCGAGCATCACCCGCACCCACATCAATACTCTCAATGACAGCATTGTCAAAGGCATACATAAAACGCCCCTGGGTATAAATTTTTATCTGGTCGCGGCTGTACTGGGTCACTTCGCCATTTTCAGTTACCGTAACGCCGGCAATAAGATAGGCACCATCTGGCAGCCCATCGCTAATAGCTTCGCCCTCAACAGGTTGCTGATCAGCAGAACAGCCCGCCAAACCAGTATTAGAGGCAGGTGCAAATTCGGGCTTCAGACTCATGGGGATACCTCTTTAGATTGACTAGTGATGGGGAGAACCATACTCAGTGGGCCATTCTAAGTACATGGCCGATGAGACTATTCATCTCAGATTAGAGGCAGTTCTGTCGCATTCACAAGTAAACTGACCCGCCAGGCTAGATTACTCTGCCAGGGTTAAGAATACCTTTGGGATCCATGGCGGTTTTAATGGTCTTCATAAGAGCAATCTCTTCAGCAGTGCGGGAGAGTTGGAGATAATCTCGTTTCAAAACGCCCACTCCATGCTCTGCGGTAATAGAACCTGAGTATTCTCCTATCATCGACATAATATCTTTGGTGATAAGCAGTTTGTCTTCCTCCAGCCCGGTGTAGGCAACTACATGCAGGTTATTGTCACCTATATGGCCAAACAGCAAAACACTGATCTGAGGATATTTGGCCTTTAATCTAGTCTCCAAGTGGGTCGCAAACACACCAATATCCGCTATAGGGAGGCTGACATCCTGATTGGAGACTGGCCCCAGAACCTTGAGCAGCTCACCTATACCATCTCTGATTCGCCAAAACTCCTCTGCATCCTGGTGGGACTGAGCTACCACTGCATCGGAAAGCAGCCCTGCCTCCAGATGACCAAAAAGTTCAGTCTCAAACCTCTCCGCACCCAGCGCAGTTTCGTTATCTTTGTACTCAACGAGCAGATAGAAGTTGTGGTCTTCTGCAAAGGGGTTTTGCAAATCTGAATCTACTTCCAACACCTTGTTAAAGTAGTTATCCCACATCAGCTCAAAGCCCGTCAGGCCCGAGCCCAGACTGCGCTTAAGCTCAGATAACAGTTTAATCACAGAGTCGTAGTCTTTAAGAGCGCAGAGCGCTGTGTGGCAGGCCAAAAGTTTGGGCTGCAGCTGCACCACCACCTTGGTAACAATGCCCAATGTGCCCTCGGAACCAATAAAAAGATGCTTTAGATCGTAACCGGAGTTATTTTTGAGCATTTTATTCATGGCATTGATCACTGTGCCATCGGCCAAAACCACCTCTAGTCCCAGCACCAGTGATCTGGTCATACCATAGCGAATCACCTCAGTGCCGCCGGCATTGGTCGCTACATTACCGCCAATATTACAACTGCCTCGAGCCCCCAGATCCAGGGGCATAAACAGACCATGCTCATCGGCTGCCTCCTGCAATAGCTGCAGCGGTGTTCCAGCAAGCACAGTTGCAGTCATGCCTCTGGTGTCAATTTCTTCAATACCATTCATGCGCTCAAGGGATATGGCAAACTCAGCATTTAACGGAGTGGCACCCCCAGACAGCCCGGTTAATCCACCCTGCACTACAACAGGTTGATTATGCTCATGGCACAGCGCCATAATTTGCGAGAGCTGTTCGGTAGTCTTGGGCTTGAGCAGGGCTGCGGGGGCGCAGGGCGAGGCTCCACTCCAGTCAGCATGGTATTTATCGCTTATGTCGTCGCCCAGAAACAGGCCTGAGGAATCTAGAATCTGCGAAAGGCTTTCGATTAGAGTTTGCATTGGCACTGCCCTGGTAATAAATAGGATCTCTGTGTTGTCAAATCATAACCGACAACTTTGCTTCACTACCACTTGTCGTCGAGGGTTTCCACGCGATCGAAGGACTCGCCAATAAGCACACCCAACTCTCTCTGCTCTCCCTCTTTCAGCTGAACCGCTGGACGACCATGGGCAAAACGATAATTACAGATCAGGGCAACGTCGCCCACTTCCCAAGCAATGGGGATGCCGTAGTCATCATAAATCTTTATAAACAGCTGCTTTTCTTCCGCTGTCATTTCACTGCCATCGCCAAAGGTCAATTTAAGCGGGCGCTCATCGGCAGGCAGGTGCTGAACCAGGGGCCAGGTATCAAACCAGGTGCTGTCATCAGCCATGCTGCTGTACAACAGGTTGCGATCCAGCTGAGGGAAATATTCAAATGCCGAGATATAGAATCGGGTTTTAAGCAGTCTGTCAGGCCCCCACTCAACTTCCAGGCCTCGGGACTTGGCTTCAGCCACAGCTTCATCAGGATCATCAGTCAGCATAGACTGCTGCCAGTGGTTGTACACACCAATATCCAGCCGATCCACAAAGGACTCTCGGTCCGACAGATTGCGGTGATAGCAGAGACCCAGCTCTTTAAGCTTTTGACCAAAAGGGGTCGCCATCAGCGCGTCCGTAGCCTGACAGTTATCTGAAACAAAGGTGTAACCCCCTTCGCTTGGCATCTTGTGAGCCATAAAACTCACCATCTTGGTGCTGGATCCAATATAGGCCATCTCATGATGATAATGCAGCCAGGCTTGCAGTGGCGCACCCACCTCGTAGACATTTTTCTCAATTGTCTTGCGCGGGTTGGCTCCGCCTTCGTACTGGCGCTCGTTTTTTAAAACCTGAGTTGCAATGAGACGCATGGCCTGCAAATTATCCAGCCCTGTGTTGATCACATGAACCAGGCCTACATCATCGAAGGTTTTCTGCATATGGGCAGCAAGTTCCGGGCTGGCCACCAGTGGCTCACCATTGACTCGGTACTGATTGCCATCAATAACAAACCGCTCAGGAGATATGGCAGGCGTCCCTGTCCACCACTTGGGTTCAGTGATGTTGGCTAGAGGTGCGAAAGCTTCTGCAGTGACGACAGACATTTTTTTATTCTCAAAGGTAAAATCAAAAAAAAGCGCGCTATTTTAGTCCCCAATTCTTTTCAGAACAATCATAAAAAAGACTTTTTTATGCAATTTTGACAGCGGCCTATTCTGTACGGAGATAAGGCAGAATGGGGTCATCAGCCATTAAAAAAATACAGCCCTGAGCTGCGCAGCAAATATGACCAACTCACAGCCCAGCTAAAAGGCACTCCTCCATTTGCAGTACAATTATGGCCAAACCTTCCTTTTATCGCACCTCAGTCTCTATTGAGCCTATTTCCCTAGAGCTTGGAATCCGTAAGCCTGAAAATATCCAGATAACAAACTAATTTTTAGATATTTCTCGAGGCGGTCATGCTTGCAAATCATTTATTGGGCAAAACTCTGCAGCCAGTTGCTATAGCTGTAATTTTAACTCTACTGGCTGCCTGTGGTGGTGGCGGTGGTGGTGGCAGTTCGCCAACCCCGCGGCCTGCAGGTGACAATGTAGCACCGGTAATTACACTGACAGGTTCATCTTCTATCACTATCGAGCAGGGTACAGAATATTCAGAGCCAGGCTGGACCGCCTCGGATAATGTAGATAGCAGCCTTACTGTGAATGTAGAAGGAACCGTCGACGCGAATGTGGTTGGAGACTACAGACTAACCTACAGCACCTCTGATGATGCAGGCAACACCACCTCAGTGACCAGAACCGTTTCTGTTGTGGACACCACTTCACCAGAAATCACCCTGAATGGTGCTTCAGAAGTTAACCATGACTTTGGTCAACCCTATGTTGATGCCGGTGCCACAGCCACTGATAGCAACGATGGTGATATAGACGTTTCTGACACTGGTGCTGTGGATGTCAACACCCCAGGAACCTATACCATTACCTATACAGCTACGGATGCAGCAGGCAATATCGCAACAGCCATCAGAACAGTGAATATCTCTGAGGTGGATTCCACGGGCATCTCAGTTTTGACCGTTCTTGAAGACGGCCTTGCCGGTTCACTCTGGACTGAGGGGCTGGTAGCGTTTGACCAGGGGATTGGCTGGCAGGCCTGCACCAATGATGGCGGTGAGGGCTGCCCCAATATCGCCTGGGAACTGGCCACAGATACTGACCGCGGTGACGTGCTTAAAATCACCACGGGCAATAACGCCAGCCAACTGGCTGGCTTCTATGTGGGTGCGCTGGATCCTCTGGACCTCAGCGACTATACCGCCGGTGACCTAAAGTTTGATATCAAGGTTCTCAGTGGTGATGCCAAATTCACCATGAAAATCGACTGCGTTATGCCCTGTACCACGGGCGACCAGCTTCTGGGCGAGCGCGGTGTCTCTGACTGGGAGACTGTTACTGTACCGGTCAGCGATTTAGTGGCTGCCGGATTAAATCTGGAAACTGTCTCCACCGGCTTGGTTATCTGGGCCACCGATAAGCTAGACACTATCTATTTGCTCGATGATATCCGCTGGGAGGTCGAGGGCTCTGCGTCTGTGGGTAACGGCAGTGGCGGCGTAGATATTGCTGACCCTCTGGTAGTCCTTGACGATGGCGCCGTGGGCAGCACCTGGGATCTTGGCTTAAATGGCTATGACGAGGAGACTGGATATTCCGAGTGCAGCAATGACGGCGGTGCCGCCTGCCCCAATATTGCCTGGTCAATGGTCGAGGACGGAGATCGCGGGTCAGTTCTGGAAGTCACCCACTCATCCGCGGGTAAAATTGCAGCTGTATATGCAAAGACCTCCACGCCCTATGACGCCTCCACCTATGCAGGCGGCAATATAGCCTTTGATGTCAAAGTTATCAGTGGCAGCAGCGATCTATCGATGAAAGTGGATTGCGTCTATCCCTGTACCTCTGGCAACTACGGGCTTGGCACTGCTGGCTCCACAGGCTGGGAGAGCGTGATGGTACCGGTCAACAATCTAGTGGCTCAGGATCTTGATTTAACCACGGTTGATACCGGCATTGTTATCTGGGCAACGAACTACACCGACACCGTATTCCGTCTAGACAATATTCGCTGGGTGGCTGCTGAAGGTGGTCCAACGACAGGCACGGGCTCTGGGTCTGGCAACTCTAACCCACCAGTCTGGGTCAACCCCAATCTCACAGGCTACTCAACCCCAGAGACCTATGCTGGCTACAGCTTGCTGTGGTCCGATGAGTTCTCTGGCACCGAGCTGGATACCACCTACTGGACCTATGAAACCGGCACAGGCAGTGGCGGCTGGGGCAATAATGAACTGCAGTACTACCGCTCCAACAACACCAGTGTCAAAGAGGGATTGCTGGTTATTGAAGCCAGAAAAGAAAGCTTCGGCGGCCGCCAATACACCTCATCTCGAATCAAGACTCAGGGCAAGCTGTCATTTAAATATGGGCGTGTTGATGTGCGCGCAGCCATGCCCGAGGGCAAGGGTTTGTGGCCAGCCCTGTGGATGATGGGTGAAAATATTTCGAGCGTAGGCTGGCCTTACTGCGGTGAGATCGACATCATGGAAATGGTCGGCGGCAGTGGTGGTGAAGCCACAGTCGTGGGCACAGCGCACTGGAATAATGGCGGACTGGGAACCAGCTACTCGCCAGCCTCCTATGGTGACGATCTCACATTGACCGGGGGTGAAACTCTGGCTAATAAATTCCATGTCTTCAGCCTGGTTTGGACAGAAAACTCTCTGACCTGGTACATCGACGACCTGGAGTACCATGTTATGGCCATTGACGACAGTGCTAGCCTAGCGGCATTCCAGAAGGACTTCTTCCTGCTGTTTAATGTGGCTGTTGGTGGTAACTGGCCTGGCGTACCCAATGCCAATACCAGCTTCCCCCAGCGAATGCTGGTCGACTATGTGCGGGTGTTTGCAGCAGATTGATTCCTCAGCGGGAATTTAAGTCAACCGGTCTCTGGTTATCTCACAGAGACTGGTTGATTTTCAGTAATGTACCCAGGGGATCCGAAGACTGGGTTATAGGTCGGCCAATCACCAGATAGTCACTGCCCATTGCCATAGCTTGGGGAGGGCTAACCACCCGGCGCTGATCATCAGCGGCATTCTCAGGCAAGCGTATGCCCGGGGTGACCAATTTAAAGTCTGCACCCAATTCGGCCTTCAGAACTTTGGCCTCCATTGCCGAACAGACCACGCCATCCAGACCACTTTTCTCTGCTAAACCAGCCAGGTGCAAAACCTGCTCAACTGGGCTGCGACCAATACCCAGCTCAGCGATATCCGTATCGTCCATACTGGTTAGTACAGTCACGCCAATCAACAGCATGGCACTGCCCTGCTGTTCTAAAGCCTGTTTGGCAGCAGACATCATGCGGCTGCCACCAGAGGCGTGCACATTGGTCATCCATACACCCAGATCAGCGGCGGCACTGACTGCCTTGGCTGTGGTATTGGGAATATCATGAAATTTCAAATCGAGAAAAACATCAAAATCCATAGCCACCAAGGTTTTAACCAGCTCGGGCCCGGCGCGGGTAAAAAGCTCTTTACCCACCTTTAGGCGACACTGGGTGGGATCCAGTCGTTCGGCCAGGGCCAGAGCAGACAGCTGGTTATCGAAATCAAGGGCGACAATCACCGGAGATTGGGAGTTGCTCATAAATACATTAGTCCTTCTTGAGCGCGCGTTTTAGCTTGCGCCGGTAATTGGCAATAATAACTGAGCTGGCAAAGATGCCAAGCAGGGTTCCCGAGGCAGCAAAGATCAACAGCCACAGTCCCAGGCTTATTGCCGGGGTGCTGAACAAAACAAAGTCAACACTGGTTAACTGACTGTTTTCCATAGCGAACAGGGCGCCCACCAGAGCTATAGCAACCACTACAATAAATTGAACAAACAACCAGAGCGCGCGCACAAAAAGCCTCCTGAAGGCCTGAAAGACAGTTTCGGTGGTTATTGTAACCGCTGATGACAGACTCGACAAAAGGCCGACAGCAGCAAAAAATTAATCCCCGTTCAGCGAGACAAAAAAAATGCGCCGGGGACAGAATCCGCGACGCACTCTCATATTTTGTCTGGCTGTCTGCTGATTACTTCTTAGCAGCACCAAAACGCTTGTTGAAGCGATCGATTCGACCACCAGTATCAACAATTTTCTGCTTGCCTGTATAGAACGGATGACAGGCAGAGCAAACATCCAAATAGATGCTTTCAGCGCGTGTTGAACCGACTTTAATAACGTTGCCACAGCTGCAAGTTGCAACTAATTCGTTATAGGCTGGGTGAATCTCAGTTTTCATCATATACTCCAATTCGCGAG
>JAYPYO010000053.1:0-13676 GCA_038135995.1 Porticoccaceae bacterium | reverse complement strand
CCTGCTCTATGGCGGCCTGGGCCATATAGTTGCGCAGCACATACTTTGGGTTTACGGCCTGCATCTGTTGGCGGCGCTCGGCGTCTGTGCTGTTCTGTTGCTGTAGTCGCTGATCGTATTTTTCTGCCCAGGCATCAAAGCCGTCTCTGTCGATAAACTGGTCTCTAATGCTGTGGTTATCGGCGCAATAGTCTGCAAGCTGCCGGAAGAAGATTGTGTAGTCCACATTGTTGGTGTGCATAATGTCTAGCAGCTGGTTGATTAGCTGTTCATCGTCGGGCTGGTATTCTTCTAGCCCAATCTTGCCCGCCATAATATGTCTAAACTGGTTTAAAAACTCTGGCTCGTACTGCTTAAGGGCGTGCACTAGGTCATCGTTGCTAATTAAGCTGGTCAGTGCGGTGGCCAGGGCGTTGAGGTTCCACAGGCCTATGCTGGGTTGGTTTTTAAAGCTGTAGCGGCCGTTGGTGTCTGAGTGGTTGCAGATATGCTCTGGATCGTAGTTATCCAGAAAACCAAAGGGACCATAGTCTATGGTGTCGCCCAGTATGGACATATTGTCGGTGTTCATTACCCCGTGGTTAAAGCCCACTGACTGCCACTGGGCAATCATTTTGGCGGTTTTTAGCACGCAGTTTTCCAGCATTAAATAGTATTTGTTCTCTTTATCGGCCCAGTCTGGGAAATGACGGTCGATCACATAGTCGGCCAGGGCTTTTACGGCCTCAGGTTGGTTGCGGTAGTGGAAATGCTCGAAGGAGCCGAAGCGTATATGGCTCTCGGCCACGCGGCAGACGGTGGCGCCGGGCTCTACGTCTTCGCGGTAGACTGGGGTTTTGCTATCTACCAGGCACAGGGCTCTGGTGGTGGCTATGCCCAGGCCGTGCATGGCCTCTGAGCACAGGTATTCGCGGATGCTGGAGCGCAGCACGGCGCGGCCATCGGCAAATCTGGAGTAGGGGGTGGTGCCGGCGCCTTTGAGTTGGATATCCCACAGCTTGCCCTGGTGCTCTAGCTCGCCCAAGGTGGTGGCGCGGCCATCGCCCAGCTGGCCTGCCCAGACGCCAAACTGGTGGCCGGAGTAAACCAGCGCTATGGGTTGTGTCTGGGCTGGTGCTTTGTTGGCACTCATTATTTGCAGCATCTCTAGGCTGTTGAGTTGCTCTGGGTCTATGCCCAGTTGCTGGGCCAGTGCTCTGTTGATGCTGACCATGCGGGGCTCTTGTAGCCCCTCCATGGTTACCCGACTGCAGTGCAGGTCGTCCTGATGTTTAAAGGCATCGTAAAAGTGGTACTGCAGCTGGTCGGTAAATAGGCTCATTAGATTCCGGCATCTTCTCGGCTAATTCGGGCCAGGTTGTCGGCGTGCAGGCTGCTGATATACAACCAGTCGTCGGTTTCCAGGGCACCGGTGTTGGTGTGGTGTTGGCCATTGGCATCTTGCAATGAGGTCAGCACGTTGCCTTCTCCGTCCATGGCAAATACATGGCTGTGGGCTTGTGCCTTGAGTTGCAATGATTTGGGCAGGCGCAGGTTCATCTTGCGCACGCCGGGCCAGTTGGATAATAGATCTAGCATCTCGCTGCGTGGCGAGACCAGACCCACCCAGAAGCGTCCGTCGCGACCGCGCACTATATTGTCGGGGAAGCCGGGTAGGTTGTCGATTATTACTTCGGCGGTGCCGGCTTTTTCACCTGTGAGCCAGTATTTTTGTACGCGGTAGGTGCCGGTTTCATTGACCAGCACAAAGCTGCTGTCGGCGGCAGTGGCTACGCCATTGGCAAAGTTTAGGCCGTCCATTACCAGCTTGGTGGACTGGTCGGCGGGGTCGTAAACCAGTAGGCGGCCATGACCGCCATGCTCTGCTACATCCAGCAGGCTGGCGGCGTAGGTGCCGCCATTGCTTTGGGCACCAAATTTGGTGGAGGCGTCGCTAAAGTAAATTTTGCCATCTTCGGTCACGTCCAGATCGTCGGCATAGACTATGGGCACGCCGTCCATGCTGTTGGTGAGGGTGGTGAGCACGCCATCTGGGGTCATGCTGAGTATGCCTTTGTAGGCGTCGGCTATCAGCAGGTTCCCGCTGGCATCAAATACCAGGCCCAGGGGGCTGCCCTGGGTGTTGACCATTTTGGTGATTGCGCCGCTGGCTTCGTTATATTTGAGTATCCAGCCTTCGCGGGTGGCGGTGTAGATTTCGCCATTGAGCAGGGCCAGGCCCTCTGGGCCATGGGTGTCGGTAAGCTCTATAATCTCGATTTTGGCCAGTTTGTTGTTCTGCTCAAAGTCGCCCACATAGCCTTGGTTTTGCGGGGCTTGCCAGCTTACGGGGTCTATGGCGACTGGCCATAGCAGCAGGTAGGCGAGCAATGTGCCGAGTATGGCTAGGCTGGTTTTTTTCATGGCTGTTGTCTCCGGGTTTTATTATTTTGTTTTCTGCCGTTATGTTGCGCTACTGCTATGGCTTAATCAACTGTGTTTTAGCTTGGTGTGGCTTGTTAGCTGGGGTAAAATGCGCGGCTTAATTGGTTCAGGCACAGTTACCCAATGGAAGTTAATCCGCTTTACAACGCTCTCGACGATTTGCAGGCACGCACTGACGTGTTGAGGGGGTATCTTTGACTACGTTAATCGCAAGGACCGTCTGGCTGAGGTTGAGTTAGAACTCGGCGAACCCGATGTTTGGAATGACCCGGATCGTGCTCAGGAGTTGGGCCGCGAGCGCTCGTCTCTGGAAGCTGTGGTTAAGACCATTGAAGATCTGGACTCTGGTGTGTCTGATTCCCGTGAGCTGCTGGAGATGGCGGTTGAGGAGGATGACGCCGACACTGTGACTGAGGTGGAGGCTGAGATTGCCAGCCTTGAGGCGCAGTTGGCTAAGCTGGAGTTTCGCCGTATGTTTGGCGGTGAGATGGATCCTAACAATGCCTACTTGGATATTCAGTCGGGCTCTGGCGGCACTGAGGCGCAGGACTGGGCGGAGATGTTGCTGCGTATGTATTTGCGCTGGGCTGACGATAAGGGTTTTAAGGCGGAGCTGGTGGAGTGCTCTGCTGGTGATGTGGCTGGTATTAAGAGTGCCACTGTGCAGGTGACGGGGGAATATGCCTTTGGCTGGCTGCGCACGGAGATTGGTGTGCACCGCTTGGTGCGCAAGTCGCCGTTTGATTCGGGCAATCGTCGCCATACGTCTTTTTCGGCGGTCTATGTGTCGCCGGAGATTGATGACAATATTGATATTGAGATTGATCCGTCGGATGTGCGCACTGATACTTACCGGGCTTCTGGTGCTGGTGGTCAGCATGTTAATAAGACGGATTCTGCGGTGCGTCTGACCCATGAGCCCAGTGGTATTGTGGTGCAGTGTCAGAGTCAGAGGTCGCAGCATCAGAATCGGGATAAGTGTTGGCAGATGCTTCGCGCTAAGCTGTACGAGGCGGAGATGTTGAAGCGGGCTGAGGCGGCGCAGGCGACTGAGGAGACTAAGTCGGATATTGGTTGGGGTAGTCAGATTCGCTCTTATGTGTTGGATGATGCGCGGATTAAGGATTTGCGGACTAGTGTGGAGACGCGGAATACTCAGGCGGTGTTGGATGGGAAGTTGGATCAGTTTATTGTGGCTTCATTAAAAGCCGGTCTTTAAAACTGAACCATCCTGAGTTTTAAATGCGGATGCAGCTCAAGAACAGCCGCCGAGCACCAAACACGGATGCAACACAGGGCAAGCATCTGAGACACGCTGTAAATACTTCCCTGTACGCTCTTGAGCAACATCCCTGTTGCTCGAGGTCTCAGATGCTTGCCCTGCATTGCATCCTAGATCGAGCGTAGTTTGGTTAGCGGGGACATAAACTTTTTATTAAAGACTGAGATATGACTGATCAACAAGACGAGAATAAGTTAATCGCTGAGCGCCGAGCCAAACTCACTGCATTGCGTGAAGAGGGTGGGGCGGTATTTCCCAATGATTTTCGGCCTGAGCACAGTGCGGCTGAGCTGCAGTCTGGTTTTGGCCATGAGAGTAAAGAAGATCTGGAAAAGCTGGGCAAGATTGTGTCGGTTGCGGGGCGGGTAATTCGCAATCGCGGTGCCTTTATGGTGGTGCAGGACAGCTCGGGGACGATTCAGCTGTATGTGACCAAAGAGGCCCGTCCTTTTGCCAAGTCGCTGGATCTGGGTGATATTGTTGGCGTGAAGGGCGAGCTGCATCTGTCTGGCAAGGGCGATCTCTATGTGCAGATGGATGAGTACCAGTTGCTTACCAAGGCGCTGCGCCCATTGCCGGATAAGTTTCATGGTCTGGCGGATCAAGAGATGCGTTACCGTCAGCGCTATGTGGATCTGATTGTTAACCCTGAGGTGCGCAATACGTTCCGGGTGCGCTCTAAGGTTGTTGATTTTATTCGTCGCTATTTAAACGGCGCTGACTTTTTGGAAGTTGAGACGCCTATGTTGCAGGTGATTCCCGGGGGTGCGGTGGCGCGTCCTTTTGTGACTCATCACAATGCGCTGGATATTGATATGTATATGCGTATTGCGCCAGAGCTGTATTTGAAGCGGCTGGTGGTGGGCGGTTTTGAGCGGGTCTATGAGATTAACCGCAATTTCCGCAATGAGGGTTTGTCGACCCGTCATAACCCTGAGTTCACTATGCTGGAGTTTTATCAGTCCTATGCTGACTTTAATGATCTGATGGATCTGACTGAGGATATGCTACGCAAGATGACCACTGAGGTGCTGGGCTCGACTAAGGTGGTTAATACGGTTAAGGATGCTGAGGGCGAGGTTGTGAGCGAGACTCATTACGATTTTGCTGAGCCATTTACCCGTCTGTCGGTGTTTGATTCTATTTTGCAGTACAACCCGGATATCAGTGCCGAGCAGTTAGCCGATGAAGCCGGTGCACGCAAGATTGCTGAGGGGCTGCATATTCCGCTGAAGGATATCTGGGGTCTGGGCAAGGTGCAGATTGAGATTTTTGAGAAGACTGTGGAACATCGTTTAGAGCAGCCTACTTTTATTACCATGTATCCGGCTGAGGTGTCGCCGCTGGCGCGTCGCAATGATCAGGACCCTCATGTCACTGATCGCTTTGAGTTCTTTGTGGGTGGTCGCGAGATTGCCAATGGCTTCTCGGAGCTTAACGATGCAGAGGATCAGGAGTCGCGCTTTAGGCAGCAGGTGGCTGAAAAAGAGGCGGGTGATGATGAGGCCATGCACTTTGATGCTGACTATATTCGCGCGCTGGAATACGGTATGCCTCCGACGGCTGGTGAGGGTATTGGTATTGATCGGCTGGTGATGTTGCTGACGGATTCGCCTTCTATCAGAGACGTGTTGTTATTTCCTCATATGCGGCCGGAATAAACAGCCTAAACAAAAAAGCCCGGCTAGTGCCGGGCTTTTTTGTTGTCGCTTGCAGGTTTTACTTTAGGCTAGCGTAGTAGGCCGCAAGGTTGGCGATATCTGCATCACTCAGGCCTTTGGCCATAGCAGTCATCATGGCGTTGTCGCGCTTGCCATCTCTAAACTGCTTGAGCTGGCTGACCAGGTAGGGTGCCTTTTGTCCCGCGAGGTTTGGCCACATGCCATTGTTGCTGATGCCATTTATACCGTGACAGCCTGCACAGGTCATGGATTTGGCTTTGCCTGCAGCAGGGTCGCCGGCCATAGCGCTAAGTGATAATGTTGCTGCGATCAATGTGATTACTAGTTTTTTCATACTATCTCTCCAATGGTTAATTCGTTGAGCCTGTGTCTCTGGTCACTCAGTGCTATTGGCCAGACTGTGGCTAATAAACAATGAGGAACTTAATAGAGCCACGGCGCCGACCTGGTGAGCGGCAGCCACCGGCACGGGCATATAAAATATTAGGGTGCTTATACCCAGAGTCACTTGCAGTATCAGAAAGCCTACCAGGGCAAAAACTCCTATTTTGGCTGGGCCCTGAATATCTGCCTTTAGGGCTTTGACCGCAAAGGTCAGTACCAGGGCTACAATCAGGTAGGCAAATATGCGGTGGTTAAACTGAATGGTAGTGATATCTTCAAACGCCGACAGCCAGGCTGGTGCCATGCTGTAGAGTCCGGGGGGTACAAAGCTATCGCCCATCAGCGGCCAGGTGGGGTAGGCGAAACCGGCTTTGGTGCCGGCCACTAAACCACCGGACAGAATCATTAAAAAGATCAGTCCGCTTAAGCTGTAGGCAAATTTTCTTAGCTGCACTGGTTGGCGAGTTTTGGGGCTTACCAAACCAAAGGCAGTCCACAGAATAAATGAGTAGATCAGTACAGCGGCACCCAGGTGGGCGCTGAGGCGATACTGGCTGACATCTGGCTTATCTACTAGGCCGCTCTTGACCATATACCAGCCGAGCAGGCCCTGACAGCCGCCGCCAATCAGCATAAGAACCAGTTTTGGTGTTAGACCGGCCTGGATACGTTTGCTGAAGTAGAAAAACAAAAACGGCAGAATAAAAATCACCCCGATCAGTCGGCCGAGCATGCGGTGCAGATACTCGTACATAAAGATCGATTTAAAGGCTTCGAGAGACATGCCCATATTAATTTTTTGGTATTCGGGGAACTGCTTATACTTCCAAAACATATGCTCCCAGTCAGCCTCTGACATGGGTGGGATCATGCCCATCAATGGCTTCCAGTCCACCATAGATAGACCGGAGTTGGTCAGTCTGGTGACACCGCCCAGTAAAATCATGCCAAATATCACTGCTGCACAAAAAAACAGCCAGTAGGCAATTTGACGGCGGTAGGTATCTTCAAGGGTTAAAGCTGGAGCTGCTTGGGGCATTTACGAGATTATTCCATAGCTTGTTGTTGATTCGGATTGTAGACGTCTAGCCAGGTTTTGTTACGAAAGCGGCGCATATTTAGACTAGATTTTATACCGAAATCCAGCAGCGAAGTTGCATAGAGCCACATCACATCCGCTCCTATCTGAACCATAATAAAGGGCACAAGAATTCTGCTCAGGGCAATGCTAAATATGGTGACCATCATGGGGTATCTGGTGTCTCCGGCACCGCGCAGGGCGCCGGCCATACTAAACTCAATCCCCATAAGCGGCAAACTGCAGCTGATAATGTAGATAAAGGGCACCATCAGCGCGATCACCTCTGGATCATCAATCATAAATCGCGCTATTTCCTCGGCAAACAGGCTCATGATCAGGCCGCCGGCGATCATAATGTAGACACAGGTGCGCATGGCGCGCCAGCCGGCGTTATAGGCGCCTTTTTTATCGCCGGCACCAAGATGTTGGCTGACCAGAGTCGCGCTGGAAATAGAGAAGCTAAAGGCGATTACTATCATCAGGCCCAGTATGGAAAGACCGATACCATAGGTGGCAAAGGCGGCGTTGCCATAGCTGGCCAGAAAGACCAAAAAGATTAATAGACCGGCCTGAAAAAACAGCTGCTCAAAGGCGGCGGGCATGCCTATTTTTATCAGGTCACGGCCATTTTGCAAAAAGCCTGGCAGCGGGTTGGCTGGTTTAAATGACAGTAAACCCAACATCCACAGCAGCATAAAAATTATTACTGTAATAATGGAGCCCACTCCATTACCAATCGCCAGGCCAGCCAGGCCATGGGGGGCTATACCATGCCAGCCATAGGTATAGACAATGCCCAGATAAACGCCCAGTACTGCGCCCACCACTGCTGCCCACAGGGGGGTTTGGCTATCGGCAGTGGCGCGAAAGGCCATACTAAATACCAGCACAATCAGCAGCGGAGGTGCAAACAGCACGGTGTAATAAACAAATTCTACCGCCAGTGCCTGAGCCTCTGGGGTCAGGCCAAATATGCCTACCAGTGGCTCAAGAAAGGGTATGGCGATAAATGACAGCAGCAAGCCGTCGATAAAAAAGATAATCACCGATAGGGCGGCGACACGCCCGGCAAGTTCTTTTTTGCCTGCGCCCCAGTAGCGCCCCACCAGAGCCGTGGTGCCGCTTGAGAGCCCCATCATCACGGCAAACAGGATAAAGAACAGGCGCTGGCCTGTGGTTACAGCTGCGACCGCATCAATGCCCATGCCACCGGCTATTTTCAGGAATACGAGACCGGTCAGCATAAAGGCAATATTGCTGAGAATGGTCGGCCAGGTAAGGCGCCAGATTTTGAAAGTAGAGGCAGGCTGCATTGGTCGCTATGATACCATCCACAGCGCTGCGCAAGTTAGCTTTTCATTACCTACATAGAGGATATAGATATGGTGGATCCGGGAGCTGTAAAAATAGATCCCAGCTGGCTGGCTGTGCTTGGCGATGAATTTGACCAGCCCTATATGCAGCAGCTGCGAGAGTTTTTGCAGCAGCAAAAAGCCTCTGGCAAGGTGATTTATCCCCCCGGGTCGCAATGGTTTGCAGCTTTTAACAGCACGCCGTTTGATCAGGTGCGCTTGGTGATACTGGGGCAGGATCCCTATCATGGAGCCGGCCAGGCCCATGGTCTGTGTTTTTCTGTGTTGCCTGGTGTTAAGGTGCCGCCCTCATTGGCTAATATCTATAAAGAGCTGGCCGATGATCTGGGTATAGTACCGCCGGACCACGGCTGTCTCACTAGCTGGGCACAGCAGGGTGTGCTGTTGCTAAATGCCACTCTGACAGTGGAGCAGGCCAATGCCGGTGCCCATCAGGGCAAGGGCTGGGAGCAGTTTACTGATCGTGCTATCCGGGCGCTCAATGATCAGCGCCAGGGTATCGTGTTTTTACTCTGGGGCAGCTACGCCCAAAAAAAGGGCGCCTTTATCGACCAGTCTCGGCACCTGGTATTAAAGTCAGTGCACCCTTCGCCGCTGTCGGCCTATCGGGGGTTTCTCGGTTGTAAACATTTTTCTGCTGCCAACCAGTATTTGCAGCAGCAGGGGCAGTCGGGCATTGATTGGCAGTTGCCCTCGGCCCAGGTGGCCCTTGAGGCATTGGCTGCCATAAATAATAAGTAACAGTAACAGTTTGGAGAATAAGGCTTGAGTACAAAATCTTGGCAGACACCAAAGAATCTTCTGGTGGTAATGACCGTGGCAATGACCATTGCTTTTGTCATCTGGATGGCGCTGCTTAATAACTTTGTAATTGAGAAGGCCAGCTTTACCGGCGCTGAGATTGGCATGTTGCAGAGTATTCGTGAGATTCCCGGGTTTCTGGCTTTTACCGCGGTGCTGGTGCTGCTGATTATCAGAGAGCAGATGTTTGCTTATCTATCTCTGGCAATTCTGGGGGTAGGTGTGGCTGTAGCAGGCTATTTCCCCACGGTGGTTGGGCTCTATCTGACTACTTTTATTATGTCGGTGGGCTTCCATTATTACGAGACGGTAAAGCAGTCACTGTCGCTGCAATGGTTGAGTATTGAGGAAGCGCCCAGGGTACTGGGGCAGCTGATTGCGGTGGGCTCCATGGCTTCGCTGCTGGTCTATGCTTTTCTGTGGTTTGCTCAGGAACAGTTTGGTCTCAGCTATCAGAGTATTTATCTGCTGGGCGGCGGTATCTGTCTGTTACTTACGGCTTTTGCCGCGCTGGGCTTTCCTCGTTTTGAGAGTCCTACCCCTCAGCGCAAACATCTGCTGATGCGCAAACGCTACTGGCTCTACTATGCGCTGACCTTTATGGGGGGCGCACGGCGGCAGATATTTGTGGTATTTGCCGGCTTCCTGATGGTTGAAAAATTTGGCTATTCGGTCAGTGATATTGCTGCGCTGTATTTAGTTAATCACTTATTTAACTGGGCCTTTGCCGGCAAGATTGGTGCTCTGGTGGGGCGTATAGGTGAACGTCGGGCGCTGACCATTGAGTACTGCGGGCTGATCTGTGTATTTACCGCCTACGCCTTTGTTGATAACGCTCTGTGGGCGGCCGCCCTCTATGTGCTGGACCACCTGTTCTTTTCACTGGCTATTGCCATTAAAACCTATTTTCAAAAGATAGCCGATCCCGCAGATATGGCATCCACAGCTGGCGTGGCTTTTACTATCAACCATATTGCCGCTGTGGTGATTCCGGCTATCTTTGGGTTGGTCTGGCTGGTGTCGCCGGCAACGGTATTTCTAATGGGTACAGGTATGGCGGTAATAAGCCTGATGCTGGCGCGCAATATCCCCACAGACCCCAGTGCTGGCAATGAGGTTGTTGTGGGCGCGGTGCGGGCTGACTTGCTAAATACTGTTAGATAAGCGGCGGCTTATGGGCCTTGGCTCGCAGCCAGTTGAGGCTCTTGAGGACAGTAGGTGTATTAACAATTTTGCGCTCCAGACGAAACTTGCCCGGATAGTCGATTAGCAACAACCCGGTGATCATGGTCAGCAGCCCCTGACCGGGCAGAAATAGCATCAGTATGCCGCCGAGCAGTAGCATATAGCCCAGACAGTTCTTACCGATCAAAATTATCAATCTAATCAGTGGCTGGCGGGTTTTCCACTGGGTGGGCTGACGCTTTTTGGGGACAAAATAATCATCGGGGATCTGGGCGACCAGCCAAGGCAGACTCAGCAGACTGATGACAAAAACAAAGGCTGAGCCCACTCCCATCCACCACAGCAGATACTGGTGCTCGGCAAGCAGGTCCATCAGAGCTTTCATGGGCCTGTGGGAATCTCATAGGGAAGACTGAGGTGGGTAACAGGATAAAGCTGCCCGCTGAGCTCTATGTCTGTGCAGTCGCTGGATTTATCGGCGAGAACCGCCAGTAGCTCAACCGTTTGGCTATCCACCTTTGCGGCACTGGCTATATTACCAATAGCCCGGCCCTCGGCACTGCGGATTTCGCTGCCCGGCCTGGGAACTTCGCTGGCGGCTATTTGCAGATGGTGCATTCTGCGCTTTACTGCGCCGCGATAATGGGCGCGGGCAACAATTTCCTGGCCCGTGTAACAGCCTTTTTTAAAGCTGATATAGCCCAGTGCATCCAGGTTGATCATCTGCGGGATAAACAGGTCACTGGTGTCGGCGGTGATATCGGCGGAGCCGCTGCGCAATCTCTGCAAATCGGTGATCGGCGGGGTCTCAATTTGACCGCTCAGGTCGGTAATCTCGGTCTTAAAAAATACGGCGTATTTTTTAAGGCTGGCAATAGCAATATCTGTGATGGAGCTGTGGGTCTCGAGCACAATATTATCCTGGCTGTCACAGCTGGCTTTAAACAAAAAAATAATCCGCCCCTTGGGGGTGCACTGGGCACCGCAGATGCTGTGCTCGGGACTCAGCTGGTCGATATCACAGGTCACCTGGCCCTGCAAAAATTTGCGGCTGTCTGGCCCGCTCAGTTGAATATGTCCCCTTGGGTCTATCGCTTTGCTCATTGCCCGCCTGCTGTTTAATTTAAGATTGTGAATGCAACTTTAGGTGATTGGATAATTGTCTCTTATAATACCGCTTTAACACAATTGCTGATTCCAAATGAATAAAAACCGCCTTATGTGGGCCAGTCGTCGAGGCATGCTTGAGCTCGATCTGATACTGCAGCCCTTTGTTGAAAATACCTATGATTCTCTCTCTGAGCATGATCAACTGCGATTTGAGGCATTGTTGGAGCGCGAAGATCAACAGCTGTTTGTGTGGTTGATGAAGCGTGAACAGCCCACTGATCCAGACACCCTAAGGATAGTGCAAATTATTCATGAGAGCCGCCAGAAGCCCGCCGGTACTTAATCTAAAGCCATCAAAATCTCTGCTGTTATTTCAGCTGCTGATGGCTGCAACAGCCATTGTTCATTTAACTCTATTGCCTATTGCAACCTGGCCTCGCCTGCTGGCCATAGCCCTGGTGCTGGCTCTGGCAGTTGCGCTGCTGTGGCGCTGGTTACTGGCCGGGCCAGAGACAGTCTGTTTTTACCCGATCTCAGGTCATTGGCAAATTGACGGAGGCTCGCCCCTGTGGCCGCAGGCCAGTCAGTTTGTGACCCGCAGCCTGGTTATACTTTACCTCAGAGATGCCCGGGGTCGTCGCCTTAGTCGAGTTATTCCCCGAGATAGTTTAGGCGCTGAGCAGCACAGGCAGCTGCGGCAGCTTTTACTGCTGCCTGCCCCTAGCTCTGGTCGCGATGGATAATAACGTCCTGGCCGGCAAAGTTGATGGGCACCATGATGGTATCTCGCGCAATCGGTGAGAGGTCTGGATAGTCCAGCGTATAGTGCAGTCCGCGACTCTCTTTGCGCTGCATTGCGCAGCGGATTACCAGCTCGGACACAGTGGCTAGGTTGCGCAGCTCCAGCAGATCTCTGGTCACCTTGCAGTTGCTGTAGTATTCCTGGATTTCACTCTGCAGCAATTTGATTCGGTGCTGGGCGCGCTGCAGGCGTTTGTCGGTGCGCACAATGCCCACGTAATCCCACATAAAGCGGCGCAACTCATCCCAGTTGTGGGAGATCACTACATTTTCATCTGAGCTGCTAACCCGTGATTCATCCCAGTTTGGAATAAAGTCTGGCTGCGGTATCTGTGAAATCAGTTGATTGATAGAGCTGGCCGCGGCCTGGGCATAGACCAGACATTCCAGCAGTGAGTTGCTGGCCATGCGGTTGGCACCGTGAAGCCCGGTAAAGGCGGTCTCACCAATGGCATAGAGATTGAGTAGATCGGTCTGACCGCTTTTGTTGACTATCACGCCGCCGCAGGTGTAGTGGGAGGCGGGCACCACGGGGATCTGGTCGACGGTGATATCAATGCCAAACTCCAGGCAGTTGTTATACACCGTGGGGAAGTGCTCAATAATAAACTCGGCTGGTTTGTGGGTGATATCCAGATACAGGCAGTCGCTGCCCAGACGTTTCATCTCATGGTCAATGGCGCGGGCAACCACGTCTCTGGGTGCCAGCTCTCCGTCGGGGTGAAAACCGTCCATAAACCGGCTGCCATCTGGCAGTCGCAGCACAGCGCCCTCACCGCGCAGCGCCTCGGTAATCAGAAAGGACTTGGCCTTGGGGTGATAGAGGCAGGTGGGGTGAAACTGGTTAAACTCCAGGTTGGCCACCCGGCAGCCACGCCTCCAGGCCATGGCCAGGCCGTCGCCGCTGGCGCCATCCGGATTGCTGGTATAGAGATAGGCTTTGCTGGCGCCGCCAGAGGCCAGTGCCACACTTTTGGCCTGAAACAGAGACACCACATCTGTGGCTATATCAAGAATATAGGCGCCGGTGCAGCGAATTTTGCGCGAATCATTGTCAGCCTGGGTGACCAGATCTACAGCGCAATGCTGCTCAAATACATCAATATTTTGTGCGGCAATCACCTGGTCGACTAATGTACTGGTTACCTCTTTGCCCGTGGCGTCTGCGGTATGCAGGATTCGACGATGGCTGTGGCCGCCCTCCTGGGTAAGGTGGTAGTGCTGCTGATCGGAATCACGGGTAAAGTCGACTCCCTGGTTAATCAGCCAGTTGACTGCATCTGGGCCATTTTCCACGACAAAACGCACTGCGTCCTCATGACATAGCCCGGCACCAGCCACCAATGTGTCCGAGATATGGGCGTCGGAACTGTCATTTTCATCGAACACGGCGGCAATGCCGCCCTGGGCAAGCCAGGAAGCCCCGGCTTGCAGGGAGGCTTTGCTGAACAGAGCGATGCGCAGATTTTTGTCCAGCTGCAGCGCCAGGGTGAGTCCGGCGACACCGCTGCCGATAATTAAAACATCGTAGAGATGATTTTGTTTCATTTTAT
>JAYPYO010000052.1:0-14086 GCA_038135995.1 Porticoccaceae bacterium | reverse complement strand
GTGAAACTTCCACGTCCAGCTCTAGTCAGAATAGCATCCCAAAACCATCCTGGTTGGGGATTAATGGAGAAATCACAGTCAATCCAAGGAGAAATTCTAATGACTAAGCAATCTATCAAACCTATGGCCGCTGCAGTAGGTGTGGCATTTGCAGCCAGCATGGCCTTGGCCCCAGTGGCAATGGCAAGCACCAACCCTTTTCAAGCAGATCAACTTTCATCCGGGTACAATCTGGCCAGCAAGCGTGCAGAAGGCAAGTGCGGCGAAGGCAAGTGTGGAGATGATAAAGCTCATGCAGAAGGCAAGTGCGGAGAAGGCAAATGCGGTGGTGACAGAGCCTCCGATCATGACAAAGGCTCCGAAGGCAAGTGCGGGGAAGGTAAGTGTGGTGAAGGTAAATGCGGCGAAGGCAAGTGTGGCGGCGCTTCCTAGGCTGCTGCAACAACGCTAACCTATAAAACTATGACCAATCAATATCCAGTGACGGGTGCAGGTCTCGGATTGAGGCGGGCTCTTTTGGGCCCGCTCTCATCCATTACCAGCGACCAGGTGCAGTTTATGGAAGTAGCACCTGAAAACTGGATTGATGTAGGTGGCAGATATGGCCGAGCCTTTAGAGAATACAGCGAAAAATTTCCCACTGTACTGCACGGCCTGTCCCTCTCTATAGGTTCGCCCGCACCACTGGATTGGGAGTTGCTCAAAAGTATCAAAGCCTTTATGGCCGAACATTCCATCCGCTGCTACACCGAGCACCTAAGCTACTGCAGCGACAGCGGTCATCTCTACGACCTTATGCCCATCCCCTTTACACAGCAAGCGGTCGACTACGTGGCCGACCGCATTAGCCAGATCCAAGACTTTTTAGGGCAGCGCATTGCCATGGAAAATGTCTCCTATTACGCCGCCCCCCAGCAAGAGATGTCAGAGATTGAATTTACCAATGCAGTTATCCAAAAATCCGACTGCAACTTACTTCTCGACGTAAACAATATCTACGTCAACAGTATCAATCACAGCTACAATCCCCATGAGTTTCTCAAGGCCCTGCCTGGCCACAGAGTGGTCTATGGTCATATCGCTGGCCATTACGCTGAAGCAGAAGATCTGCGAGTAGATACCCACGGAGCTGATGTGATCGACCCGGTGTGGGATCTACTGGCGACTGCCTATGAGTACTTTGGTCCATTCCCCACATTACTGGAGAGGGATTTTAATATACCTCCAGTATCCGAGCTGCTAAAGGAAGTCAGCCATATCAGAGAGCTGCAGCAACGTGCTAGCCGCGAGGCGCAACTGGCCCATGGTTAAGCTAGTGCAAAATATAGAGCCCGTAGACTTTCGCGACACTCAGCTGGCATTTGCCGCCCATATTCGCCACCCACAGCAAAACCCAGCGCCGGCCGATATAGAAGATCGCCGCCTAGCCATCTACCGTGACCTGTTCTACAACAATATCGAGAGCTTTCTCTCCTCGGGCTTTCCGGTGCTCAAATCAATTCTCGACTCTACCCACTGGCATGCCATGGTGAGAGATTTCATCCATCGTCATCAGAGCCACAGCCCATATTTTTTGCAAATCAGCGAAGAGTTTCTCAGCTATTTGCAAACCGAGCGCCTGGCCCAGCCAGACGACCCTGACTTTATGCTGGAGCTGGCCCACTACGAATGGATTGAGCTGGCTCTGGATATTTCCAGCCTGGAAATACCCATCGACAGATCTCCCACAGGCAATCTGGTGGATAACATTCCCCTGATTTCACCCACTGCCTGGCGCTTCATCTACCAGTACCCAGTGCACAAAATAGGCCTGAATTACCAGCCAGCAGCGGGCCAGGCAGAACCCGCGGCTCTGATTGTTTATCGCAATCGCGAACTACAAATAGGCTTTATGGAATCCAACACCATTACTCTGCGTCTGCTGGATATTATCGAGTCGCAGCAGTGCAGTGGCAGACAGGCTATAGTTAGGTTAGCCGAGGAAATTGACCACCCAGACCCAGATAGCCTAGTGACATTTGGTGCTGATATTCTCGGTCAGCTGTACAGCAGGGAAATAATTAGCGGCTTTCAACCCATTTAACCTCAAAATTACAGTGTACGCCGGCCCAATAGGGCAGTACCATAGACTCTGCTGCAGCCTTGTTGACAAAACAAACCTGTTAAAAAAGCAAAATGAATTGCGAGGGAAGAATGAAATATTTTCACCAGACATTGCTGATGGCGATATTCTGCGTTACTGGGCTAGTTGCCACGGCCCATGCCGATGCCGCCAAAGACCCAGACCCCTACGAAAACCTCAACAGAAAAACCCATGCCTTTAACGAGACACTGGATAAATATATTGCTCGTCCCGCGGCCAAAGTATACAGCAACACAGTGCCCGACCCGGTTGAGAGAGGCGTGGTCAACTTCTTTAGCAACCTCGACGAGCTCACCAATATAGCCAACAGTCTGCTGCAGGCCAAGTTTGGTCAGGCGGCCAACGATACAGGACGGTTTTTAATTAACAGTACCCTGGGTATAGGCGGATTATTCGATGTCGCCTCGCGAGCGGGGCTACCCAAAGGGGAGGGTGAAGATTTTGGCCAAACTCTGGGTGCCTGGGGTGTGGGTGAAGGGCCCTATCTGATGTTACCTCTGGTCGGCCCCTCCACATTGCGAGATGCGCCATCCAAATATATTGATAGCTTCGCCAACCCTGTATCCGAGTTAGAGGATGTCTCAGCGCGCAATAGCCTCAGGCTCCTGGGTCTGGTATCCACCAGAGCCGAGTTGCTGGGGCTGGATGACGCCATTTCTGGCGACAGTTACCTGTTTGTTCGAGATGTCTATCTGCAGCGCCGAGAGTACTTGGTCAACGACGGAGCCATTGAAGATGACTTTGGCGATTTAGACGATTATTAGTTAAAGCCGGTAAATAATGAGCGAACTTAAAGGCCCAGTAATACTCGTCGACCACGACGATATCGGGCTACAGAATTTAAAAGCAGACTTTAAGGCTGTTGGCCAACAGTCTCTCACCGTAGCGGACAATCAGTCCATAGCCGGCATCTGCGACGACCCCCTGGGTCAGCTGGTGGTGCTGCGCGCCAAAAACACTCCCATAGATACGCCAGAGCAGAGCGCCGCGCTGCGCAAGATTTGCGAGGAGTACCTGGTGGTAATGGCCCTTGACGAAGCCGACCTGCACCGGGCCACAGATTTTTTTCGTCTCGGCGCTGCCGATGTGCTCACCGCAGGCGAGAGCGCCAAAGAGCTCAAGCTTACCCTGGCACGGGTAGACAACCTGGCGGAAACCCGCCGCCGCGCCGACCAGTACAGCACAGAGCTGGAAAAAACCAATGTCGAGCTGCAAGAGAGCCTGCGCCTGCTCAAGCAAGACCAACTGGCCGGCCTCGAGGTTCAGAAAAGCCTAATGCCTGAAAGCCCGCTGGCCTTTGGCGACTATGAAATCTCCCACTCCATTACACCATCACTGTATCTGAGTGGCGACTTTGTCGGCTATAACTTTGTGCTCGACCGCTACCTGTTATTTTATTTTGCCGATGTCTCCGGCCACGGTGCCTCCTCAGCCTTTGTCACAGTGCTGCTGCGCTTTATGATCGGTCGGGTCATTCGCCGTCATATGCTGGAAAAAGACTATGTGGCCCTAGCCCAGGCCCCTGAAGGTCTGGTAGAGCATATCAACAACCAGCTACTGGCCACTGGCCTGGGCAAGCATCTGACCATAGTGGCTGGCTCACTGGACACCGAGACCAGACAGCTGCGCTACGTAGTGGGCGCCCAGCAGCCCCAGCCCATACTCATTACCGACAACAAAGCCAGATACCTGCCCGGCAAAGGCAAGCCCGCGGGTATTTTTGAAGATGCCAGCTGGACAGTAGAGCAGATGCATCTGCCCGAGCGCTTCGCCCTGGTCTTGTTGTCCGACGGTGTCTACGACCTGTTGCCCAATAAAGAAATAGCCCAGAAAGAGCGCACCCTGCTGCGCTATCTGTCTACCAGCTCCGGCAATATAGACCAGCTAAAAGAAGCCCTGTTTATCGACTATATAGAAGATCCCCAAGACGATATCTCCGTGCTGCTGCTAACGGGGGGCATGTAATTGAGCGCGGGTAAAATCCTGGTCTCGGATAAAGACGGCAACTACCTGATCAAGTTTAGCGGCGATGTGCGCGTCAACCTCTGTGGCTCATTAAACCGCCATATGGACGCCATATTTGGCAGTACCGACGTGCAGCGGGTAGTCATAGATATGCTGGAGGCCGAGTGCGTAGACAGTACCACCCTGGGCCTGATTGCCAAGCTGGCCCTGCACTGCCGCAAAGAGTACAGCATCAATATGCAGCTGTTTTGCCAAAACCCCAGCATACTGCGCACCCTCAGTTGCATGAGCTTCGACGAGATTATTGATATCTGCCAAGAAGTGCCAGATATAGAAGCCGACCTCCACGCCATAGAAGCCGTCAATTCAGATGTAGACGAAGTGCGCCTCCAGGTGCTTGAAGCCCACAAACTCCTCACCCAACTCAGCCCCGATAGCAGTAAAGAGTTCACCGACCTGATCCGCGCACTGGAATCCGGTCACTAGTCACTGCGCATTACGCCCATCAAAAACTTGCGAAACTGCAGATTCTGTATTAACACTTAAATACAGGCTCTAATAATAGATTCAATACAAATATCGCCCGCTATCTCAATAGGCAACACCAGAGTCTCTGGGGCTCTGGTTTTCTGCAATTGCCGCTACTGAAGGACCTTGCACTGGCGACCACTTTTAAAGGGGGCAGCAACTTGAACGCGCAGAGCTGTAAAACAGAGCAGGGCAGCAGTCTCGACAGTATACACAACTCTGCCCGCACTGATTCCCCTGAGGATATCGAGCAGCAAGCAGCCGACTGGTTGCTGCGTCTGGATACCGAGCAGGGGCCCAGCCAGGCGGAGCTTAAAAGGCTCAGAGCCTGGGTAGAACGCAGCCCTGCCCACAGAGAGCAGTTTAAGCGTCTCACCCAATACTGGCACTGCACCAACCTGCCCGCTGATCTTTCATTTTCACCCGCCAACAGCTCAGAGTCTGAGGCCACTCAGGCTACCCCGGTCTCAGCTTTCCAGCGGCTGTTTAGCAGTGGCTGGCGCGGCACAGCCACCCTGGGCACTGCCCTGTCCCTTACCGCCGCACTGGCCATGGGCCTGTTAATGGATAACAGCAGCGGTATCTCAGGCAATGGCATCTACGAGACCCGCACCGGCGAACAAAACAGCATCACCCTAGTCGACGGCTCAGTGATCCAGCTCAACACCGGCAGCCGCATCCACGTAAACTTCGTCGACAATCAGCGCACCGTATCCCTTATGGCCGGCGAAGTGCACTTCGAAGTCGCCAAAGACACCACCAGGCCCTTCATTGTTAAAGCCCGCGAAGGCTTGGTGCGCGCCGTAGGCACCGCCTTTACAGTGCGCCTCCAGCCACAGGCCCTAAAAGTAGTGGTAGCCGAGGGCAAAGTAGCACTGGCCACCAGCCTCGACAAACCCAACAGTGACAACAATACAGCAGAGACCGTAAAACGGGCAGTAGATCGCGGCTATCTGGTAGAGGGTCAGACAGTCGACTTTGTGCCCGAGGCCGACAAGGGTCTGGGCAATGAAATCCAGCAACTCAAACAGGATGACCTGGACCAACAGCTAGCCTGGCGCAGAGGCATGCTGCTGTTTGCTGGCGAGCCTCTCTCTGAAGTCATAGCCGAGGTCAATAGATATACCTCCATAGATATAAAGATTATCGACGCACAGATAGCCGACATAAGAATAGGCGGCCATTTCAAAGTAGACGAAACCGACGCCATGCTACAGGCACTCGAGATGAGCTTTGGCATTCAGGTAACCCGCCCCAGCGACAATACAGTTCATCTAGCCTTAAAATAGCAGCAACGAACAAACTCAAAACCCCTTAGCCAAACTATTACAGGATTGCCAAACCAGGATGGTGCCAATCTCAATCTCCGGCCAATGCCTCTATAATTTATTTTGGCGCATGCTGGGCCATACCATTGTGGGGGTCATGCCCCAGGCATTTGATGATCCATCGCAGTTTTAATTGGCGGCTGATATGGTTTGTCGGGGTCTTGAAAAGCATTAACTCCGACCCAACAACCCCAAAAACGCCACCGCCGCATTCGACAGGCTTCGCTTGGTATGGTGTATATACCCCAGCTCCCGCTCTATCTTTACCCCCTCAAACGGCATCACATGCAGGTCTCTCACCAGCGTCTCCGGCAGTACGCTCCAGCCCAGCCCCACCTCAACCATAGTGCTTATGGTCTCCAGATAGTTGGTCGACATAGGCGCCTTTAGGGGTATTCCTTCCTTCTGAAATAGCTTCTGAATAATCTGCCCGGTGTAGGTATTGATGCCTGGTAAAATAATCGAGTAGTCCGCCAGATCCTCCAAGGTCGGCTGTTTGATGTTGGCCAGGGGGTGATCCTGAGCGCAGATAAATCGCAGTGGGTCCTGCCATACCACCTGACTGTCAATATTGTGCTGGGGTTCCAGAGCCAGGGTAATTACTGCCACCTCAGACTGGCCCTGGAGCACGCGCTCATAGGCCTTTTCTGAGTCCATAAACTCAATATCCAGGGTCACATTGGGGTACTGCTGGGCAAACTGTTTTAGTACCGGGGGCAGGCGATGCAGCCCCAGGTGGTGGCTAATGGCTAGTCTGAGTGTGCCGCTTACTTCACCAGAGAGGTCACTAATAGCCTGCAGAGCATTTTCGTACTCCTGAAGTATGCGTTTGACTCTGGGCAGCAGCTCTGTGCCGGCTTCTGTCAGGCTCACCTGGCGGGCAAAGCGGTCAAAAAGCTTTTTACCCACCTGGTGCTCCAGCTGGGCAATACGCTTGCTGATAGCAGACTGGGTCAGGTACAGCTGCTCGGCGGCCTCGGAAAATGAACCGCAGTGGGCCACGGTAATAAAGGCCTTGATGTTCTGATTGTCCATTTTATTCCCCGCAAGAATGCTTGTCATGCTAAATATGAATTTAATTCATCATAAAGCAGGTTTACAATAGACGCAATATAGGAATTCTCTGGGAGAGAGTTATGGCGGGAAGAACACTTTACGACAAGCTGTGGGACAGCCATCTTGTCAAACAAAATACCGATGGCTCATCGCTGATCTATATTGATCGGCATGTGATCCACGAGGTGACCTCACCTCAGGCCTTTGAGGGTCTGCGGTTGGCGGGTCGCGAACCCTGGCGTCTGGACACCAATATTGCAACGCCTGATCACAATATCTCCACCGACAAAGCCGAGCGCGATGCTGGTGTGGCGGGTATGAGTGACGAAGTGTCGCGCATTCAGGTGCAAACTCTGGACGACAACTGCGATCTCTACGGCATCAAGGAATTCAAGATCAATGAGATGGGGCAGGGTATTGTCCATGTGATGGGTCCCGAGCTGGGCGCCACCATGCCGGGCATGACAGTGGTCTGTGGTGACTCCCACACAGCCACCCATGGTGCGCTGGCCTGTTTGGCCCACGGCATTGGTACCTCTGAGGTTGAGCATGTGTTGGCAACCCAATGTCTGGTAGCCAAGAAAATGAAAAATATGCGTGTCACCGTCAATGGCACCTTGGGCGCTGGCGTCACCCCTAAAGATGTGGTGTTGGCCATTATTGGCAAAATTGGTACTGCTGGTGGCAATGAACATGCTATCGAATTTGCCGGTTCAGTGTTCCGCGACATGTCTATTGAAGGCCGTATGACCGTGTGCAATATGGCCATTGAAGCCGGTGCCCGGGTGGGCATGGTGGCGGTGGACCAGAAGACTATTGATTACTGCGAGGGCCGACAGTTTGTGCCCAAGGGCGAGCTCTGGGATCAGGCAGTTGAATACTGGAATACCCTAACCTCAGATGCAGATGCGGTTTTTGATACCGAGGTTGAGTTGGCGGCAGACGATATTGCCCCCCAGGTGACCTGGGGCACCTCCCCTGAGATGGTGGCGCCGGTCACCGCCAGGGTTCCAAGCTTGGACGAGCAGCCCAGTGAAGAGAAACGCAAAGGTCTGGAGCGCGCTCTGGAATATATGGGCCTTGAAGGCGGCCAGGCCATTGATTCTATCTCGGTAGACCGCGTATTTATTGGCTCCTGTACCAACTCTCGCATCGAAGATATGCGTGCCGCAGCTGAGGTGGCCAAAGGCCGTCAGGTGGCCAGCTCGGTTAAGCAGGTGCTAATTGTGCCCGGCTCGCAGATGGTGAAAGCTCAGGCGGAAGAAGAGGGCCTGGATAAAATCTTTATCGAGGCAGGCATGGATTGGCGCGAGCCCGGCTGTTCTATGTGTCTGGCCATGAACGCCGATAAGCTGGGGGCAGGGGAGCACTGTGCCTCTACCAGCAACCGCAACTTTGAGGGCCGCCAGGGCAATGGCGGGCGCACCCATTTGATGAGTCCAGCTATGGCTGCGGCCGCAGCGGTGGCGGGTCATATTGTCGATGTACGGACATTTGTTGGAGGTGATCAATAATGAAAGCATTTACCACACACCGTGGCTTGGTGGGCCCAATGGACCGCGCCAATGTGGACACGGATATGATTATCCCCAAACAGTTTTTAAAATCCATCAAGCGCAGTGGCTTTGGCCCCAATCTGTTTGATGAGCTGCGCTACCTGGATGAAGGTCAACCGGGTGCTGACTGTTCCAACCGTCCACTCAACCCAGACTTTGCGCTAAACTTCCCGCGCTTTAAAGGGGCGTCTATCCTGCTGGCCCGGAAAAACTTTGGTTGCGGCTCCAGCCGAGAGCACGCTCCCTGGGCCCTGGAAGACTATGGCTTTAATGCGGTGATTGCACCCAGCTATGCAGATATCTTCTACAATAACTGTTTTAAAAATGGTTTATTGCCAGTGATTCTGACTGAAGAGCAGGTGGATATTCTGTTTAAAGAGATGGATGCGCAAGAGGGTTATCAGCTTTCCATAGATCTGCCGGCTCAGACAGTAACTACAGACAGCGGCCATGTATTTAGCTTTGAGCTGGACGAGTTCCGTAAAGACTGCCTGCTTAATGGTCTGGATGAAATAGGCCTGACCTTGCAAAACGCCGATGAAATTAAAGCCTATGAAGCTCAGCGTGCAGCCCAGCATCCCTGGGTATTTGGAGCCATTAAATGAGTAAAAAAGTCCTAGTATTACCAGGCGACAATATAGGCCCGGAAATCGTTACCGAAGCCGTCAAAGTGCTGGAAAAGGTCAGTGACCAGTTTAATTTGGGCATAGAACTGGATTATGCTCACCTGGGCGGTGCCGCACTGGATGCCGTGGGTGAGCCCTGTCCCCAAGAAACATTGGACAAAGCCCGCCAGTCCGACGCCATATTACTCGGCGCCGTGGGCGGCCCCCAGTGGGATGATGTAGAGCGCCATCTGCGCCCGGAAAAGGGCTTATTAACCATCCGCTCCGAGCTGGATCTCTTTGGCAACCTGCGCCCAGCCATTATGTACCCTCAGCTGGCCCATGCTTCATCACTGAAGCCCGAGTTTGTCTCAGGCCTGGATATCCTGATTGTGCGCGAATTAGTCGGCGGCATTTACTTCGGTGAGCCCCGAGGTATCCGCACCCTGGAAAATGGTGAGCGCGAAGGCTACAACACCTACAAATACAGTGAGTCCGAGATTCGCCGTATCGGTAAAATGGCTTTTGAAGCCGCCATGGTGCGGGGCAAGCGCCTGTGCTCCGTAGATAAATCCAATGTGCTCGAGGCCACTGTACTTTGGAAAGAAGTCATAAGCGATATGGCTGCAGATTACCCGGAAGTAGAGCTCAGCCACCTTTATGTGGACAATGCCGCCATGCAATTGGTGATGGCACCCAAGCAGTTTGATGTGGTGGTCACCGGCAATATGTTTGGCGATATTTTATCCGATACTGCAGCCATGTTGACTGGCTCCATCGGTATGCTGCCCTCAGCATCCCTGGATAAAGACGGCGGCGGCATGTACGAGCCCTGTCATGGGTCGGCACCAGATATAGCGGGGCAGGGTGTGGCTAATCCATTGGCAACTATTTTGTCGGTGGCAATGATGTTGCGCTACTCATTGGATGCCGTTGAGGCTGCGGATGCAATTGAGAAGGCGGTGAGTAATGTGTTGGATCAGGGGTTGCGTACCGGAGATATTTACACGGATGGTATGCGACGAGTTGGTACAGTTGAGATGGGCGATGCAGTGGTAGCCGCGCTGTAATTATTGTGGTCCTGAGTGTAGTGAAGGATCTGTTGGTTTGGAGTGGGCAAAGCCATGGCAACCCTTTACGATCGGTCCCATGGTTTGGTTATTTTCAGCGTTCGCGCAACTCGCTGCGCTCAGACAGTACGCTCTCTCAATCTGAAAATAACCAAACCATAAGCGGGCCCTGATTGATCGTAAAGGGTTGCCATGACTTAGCTGCAACACCGAGCAAGTTTTTTTGAATGTGGCACTGACTTGATGGCTTGAGGTCGGTGTTTATATTGCTGACCCTCGTCAGCAGGGATGCTGACGCGGAGCCTACATGGATGTATTCACGGCGTGTCAGCAATATAAACACCGGCCTCAAGCCCGGCACAAACCAGCAGCACCAAAGAAGTAAACGTTTTTTTATATATAAAACAAAGGGTTAAGACAGATGAACAAAACAGGAATAATCGGTTGGCGCGGCATGGTTGGGTCAGTACTAATCGACCGCATGCGCGAAGAAAACGACTTCGCCCATATCGAACCCATATTCTTTACCACCTCCCAGGCCGGCCAGCCCGGCCCAGATGTAGGCGTAGAAATACCGCCCCTGCAAAGCGCCTTTGATATCGAAGCCCTGCAGCAGATGGATATTATTATCACCTGCCAGGGTGGCGACTACACCAAAGAGGTGTATCCACAGCTGCGCAACGCCGGCTGGAACGGCTACTGGATCGACGCCGCCTCAGCCCTGCGTATGGAAGACAGCTCCATTATCGTACTCGACCCGGTTAATATGAATGTGGTCAAAGACGGCCTGGCCAACGGCGTTAAAGACTATATTGGCGGCAACTGCACCGTAAGCCTGATGCTGATGAGTCTGGGTGGGCTGTTCAATGCCAACCTAGTGGAATGGGCAACCTCCATGACCTACCAGGCAGCTTCTGGGGCTGGCGCGCAGAATATGCGCGAGCTGATTAATCAAATGGGCACTATTCATGCCTCTGCCGCTGATGCCCTGGCCAACCCAGCCTCAGCGATTCTTGATATAGATCGCCAGGTGACCGATTCTCTGCGCAGCGACAGCTTCCCGGTGGATAACTGGGGATACCCCCTGGCCGGCAGCCTGCTGCCCTACATAGACTCCCAGTTGGACAATGGTCAGAGCCGCGAAGAGTGGAAAAATCAGGCCGAGGCCAACAAAATCCTCAATCGCGAAGGCAACCCAGTGCCGCTCGATGGCCTCTGTGTGCGTATTGGAGCCATGCGCTGTCACAGCCAGGCACTGACTATCAAGCTGACTCAGGATGTGCCCATGGATGAAATTCAGTCCATGCTGGCCGAGGCCAATCAATGGGCCAAAGTGATACCCAATGACAAAGAGCCCACAGTAGCTCAGTTAACCCCAGCTGCCGTTACTGGAGGCCTTGATGTGCCTGTTGGACGCCTGCGCAAAATGAATATGGGCGAGCAATATCTGTCGGCATTTACCGTGGGTGATCAGCTACTCTGGGGTGCGGCGGAACCATTGCGCCGAATGCTGAGAATTTTGGTGGAAAAATAAGCCCACCAGAGGGTTTTTGTCGCTAACTTGCAGCTAAAAAGAGCCAATTGCTGGTTAATATCGGTGATTGGCTCTTTTTTTGTGGGTTTTTGCAATTAATCGGACAAATAATGCAAGTATGACTAGAATATTTCACCGCAAGGTCTAAAATTTAGTAATTAAAAAATTTTCACTCAGTTCACTTAAGGGATTAACGGGCTGACTTTGTAAAAAGCGCCGTGGTTTACAGGAAAATATCATGACAACCATAAAATGGTCGGCCAAGCTGCTAAAAGCGTTACTGATAACTGCTGTGCTTAACTCTAGCGCCGTGCTGGCTGTGGGTTTTGGTGAAATTACGCTTAAATCTGCGCTCAACGAGCCCCTGGTGGCCGAGATAGCTCTGACCAATGTCGACAGTGTTGAAGAGGGCATGTTGCTGGCCCAGCTGGCATCTCCCGCGGCCTTCACCCAGGCCGGTGTTAGCCGAGACTCATACCTTAGCCAGCTCAACTTCCTGGTAACCCGCAACGCCGCTGGAGACAGAGTGATCCAGGTAAGCAGCACAGAGCCCCTCACTGAGCCCTATATGGACTTTTTGGTTGAGCTTGAATGGCCCTCCGGGCGCATGATGCGCGAATACACATTGTTGCTGGATCTGCCCGATTACAGCGGCAAAGCGGCTCCCGCAGCTGTCAAGCAGACCACAGCCGCTGCAAGCAAATCTCCCAGCCAATTTACGGGCCCAGAGCACCGGGTTGTGGTGGGCGACACATTGTGGAATGTAGCCAAAAGGCTGCGCCCCCAGGGCATGACCATTTTGCAGACCATGGACGCCCTTTATAGCCAAAACCCCAAAGCCTTTGTAAATGGCAATGCCAATAATATGAAAAAGGGTGCGGTACTGCGGCTGCCCAGCAAGTCCGATATCAGTCTTGAGCAGGGTTATGTTGTCGCCACTCAAATCGGTATCAATGGCCCAGACCAAATCCGAGATAGCGCGCCAGCCAGCCAACCCGTCGAGCAGATTGTTGCCCTAAAGCCCTCAGCGGAACAAGAGCCCTCAGCGGAACAAGAGCCCTCAGCGGAACAAGAGCCATCAGCGGGATTAGAGTCCTCAGCGGAATTAGAGCCTTTAGCGAATAAAGAGCCCTCAGCGGAACAAGATCCCTCAGCAAATAAAGAGCCCTCAGCGGAATCAGAGCCCTCAGCGGAATCAGAGCCCTCAGCGGAACAAGAGCCCTCAGCGAATAAAGAGCCCTCAGCAGTAGCTCAAGCAGAACCATTCCCAGAAGAAGAGCTATTCCCAGAAGAGGGTTTATTCCCAGAAGGCGATGAACTGGAAGCCTTCTCCGACTCAGATGTAGAAAATACTCAGCAGTTGGCCGAAACCACTGCTCCCGCCAAGCAAGAAGCTCAAAAGGACCTGCAGGCAGAGGCTCCATTGCCCGCCAAAGTGGCCAAAACCAAGCCAAACGATAACCTAACCGCTATGGACCAGGTCAAGAAAATAGCCCACGGTCTGATGTTGCTGCTGGATAAAAAACCACTCTATGCCTGGAGTGGTCTCGCCGGTTTGGGACTATTGATCGTATTGCTGTTTCTGTGGCTCACCAGAAAGCGCACCATCAGTGTTGAAGACTTTCCCATCCGCCCAATTCCCGAACCACCACCAGAAATTATTGTGGATACAGGCGCCGATCAGTTAATCGAGGATCCCAGTGCCAAACACCTGGACCCAGACGCAAATCTGTTTGATGAGAGCGATGCTGAAATATTTGCGGAGAAAGATGAAACCGTCAACAAAGAGATTTTTGGTGCCATGGTCGAGGCTATGGAAGAGGCCGAAGTCTATCTCTCTCTGGGCGATACAGATGGTGCAATCAACGTACTAGAGCGCGCCCGCAGAGTTAGCGATCAAGACACCGCCTGTAGACTCAAACTGATGGAGCTGCTGTTTAAAGAAGGTTCAGTCGATAAATTAAAGCTAATCGCCGAAGAAATAAATAACACCGGCGATGAAGAAGCCATAGCCATGGCCAGCGTTATTCTGGGCGACAAGCAGGAAATGACCCCCAATCCCGCCTCCCTGGCCCTCAATGAAAAGCCAGATCTAGAAGTGCCATCGCCATTCCAAGAGCCCATAGAAGACGATAGCATCTTCGACGAAGGCGAACCCTCAGTCGCGCAGTGGGAAGAGCCCTCAGCGGATAAAGAGCCCTCAGCGGAACAAGAGCCCTCAGCGGAACAAGAGCCCTCAGCGGATAAAGAGCCCTCAGCGGAACAAGAGCCCTCAGCGGAACAAGAGCCCTCAGCGGAACA
>JAYPYO010000051.1:0-14139 GCA_038135995.1 Porticoccaceae bacterium | reverse complement strand
AAAATAATTTTGGCAGAGGTCTAAATTGAGCAGTGGATTAAAACAGCGAATTGCCGGAGCCTTTGTGCTGGGCGCCCTGGGTCTGATAATTCTGCCTCTGTTATTTGATTTTGCCGATCCCAACCGCATAGATCGCAACTCTAAATTGCCCCCGGCTCCAGAAATTGCGCCTGTCAGCGTAGCCAAAGCAGAGCGCCCCGCAGCGGTCAGTGACCAGCCCAAAACCGCCGAAATCTTCGATATAGAGCGCTCCACCGAAGCCTCAGACAGCGACGAAAAACCCTACGGCCTCAATGAGCTTGGCCTGCCCAATGGCTGGATTTTGCAGGTGGGCAGCTTTGAAGAGAAGGCCAGCGCGAGCGGCTTTGTCAACCAGCTGCGCCAGCAAAAGTACAAGGCATTTAGCAAGCGTGTCGAGGTTAATGGCAGCACCCGTTACCGGGTTTATGTGGGGCCTAAAATTAATAAAGGCCGTGCCCAGACCGACAAGCAAAATATCGACAGGGCATTTAATACCGATGCCATTATTTTGCATTTTGTGCCTTAGGAATTAGCCTGTGGAGATTGCATCAGTAGATCTGGCTATAGTGGGAATCCTGATGATTTCAGGTGTTGTCAGCCTGGTGCGCGGATTTGTTAAAGAAGCCATGTCACTGGTTATCTGGCTGGCGGCATTTGCTGTAGCCATGACCTTTAAAGAAGCCGCCGCCGATTTGCTGGTCAACTTTATTTCGCTGGCTTCTATACGACAGCTGGCGGCCTGGGCCGGGCTATTTGTGGGCACTCTGTTGCTGGGCTCGATGGTTAATTTTTTATTGGGGAAACTGGTTAGCTCAACGGGATTGAGCGGTACCGACAGGACGTTAGGCTTAGTTTTTGGTGTATTTAGGGGGCTGTTGATTGTGCTGGCACTGGTAATTATTTTACCTCAGGCGGTGCCAGTTGATCAGGACCCCTGGTGGACGGAGTCGGCGCTGATTCCCATGTTCCAGGGTTTTGAAAACTGGGGCAGAGAGGCAGCGGCCGGCATTAAAGACTTCTTGACGAGTTGGATATAGACCATGTGCGGTGTTGTTGGAATTTCTGGTACCTCTGATGTTAATTTAAAGCTCTACGACGCGCTGACCATGCTGCAGCATCGAGGGCAAGATGCCGCCGGCATAGTGACCGAAAAGAACGGTGAGCTGCATCAGTGCAAAGGCGAAGGGCTGGCCCGGGATGTTTTCCGTCGCAGCCATATGGTGCGTCTGGTGGGTGAAGTGGGCATAGGCCATGTGCGTTACCCAACCGCTGGCAGCTCCGGCCCGGCGCTGGCGCAGCCGCTCTATGTAAACAGTCCCTATGGCATCTGTATGGCCCACAATGGCAACCTCACCAATGCCGATGATCTGCGCGAACATATCTTCCGCGCCGATTTGCGCCACCTCAATACAGACTCTGACTCTGAGGTGCTGCTCAATGTATTTGCCCATGAGCTCCAGCTGCGCGGCAAACTAGAGCCCAGCAGCAAAGATATTTTTGCCGCTGTTGAGCATGTGCACAAACGCTGTCGCGGTGCCTATGCAGTGGTCGGCCTGCTTGCCAATTACGGTATGTTCGCCTTCCGCGACCCCAATGGTATTCGTCCCCTGTGTTTTGGCGTGCGCGAGACCGATGCAGGTAAAGAGTATGCCGTGGTTTCCGAATCTGTGGTGCTGGATAGCCTGGGCTTTGAGTTGGTTCGTGATCTTGCTCCGGGTGAAGCTCTGTTTATTGACAAGTCCGGCGAAGCTCATCTGCAGCAATGTGCAGCCGACCACCAGCTGGTGCCCTGTATCTTTGAGCATGTGTACTTTGCCCGCCCAGACTCCTTTATGGACAATATTTCGGTGTACAAATGCCGCCTGCGTATGGGTGAAAAACTCGCCGAGAAGGTACTGCGTACCAGACCCAACCATAATATAGATGTGGTGATCCCCATCCCGGATACCAGTCGCGTGTCAGCTCAGGCCCTGGCCGAAAAGCTTGGCGTTAAGCTGCGCGAAGGCTTTATGAAAAACCGCTATATAGGCCGCACCTTTATTATGCCCGGCCAGACCGAGCGCAAAAAATCTGTGCGTCAAAAACTCAATGCGGTAAAACTGGAATTTGCCGGCAAGAATGTACTGCTGGTCGATGACAGTATTGTGCGCGGCACCACCTCCAAAGAGATTATTCAAATGGCACGGGATGCCGGTGCCAATAATGTGTATATGGCCTCGGCGGCCCCTGGTGTGCGCTACCCCAATGTCTATGGCATAGATATGCCCTCGGCCAATGAGCTGATTGCCCATGGTCGTACTGATGACGAGGTGGGTGAGATTATCGGCGCCGACTGGATTATCTACCAGGATCTGGACGACCTAATTAGCTCTGGTGCAGAGGGCAACGAAGAGATCAAGCGCTTTGAGTGCTCGGTGTTCGATGGCAACTATATTACCGGTGATGTCGACAGCGATTACTTGGCGCGTATCGAAGCGCTGCGCAATGACGCCGCCAAACAAAAAGCAGACCCCAGTGCCGAGCCCAAAAAAGGGCAGGTGATTGGCATTCACAACAATAGCGTGACTTAAAGGGTCTATACTCAAACCCTTAAATTAAGCATGGACAAGGAAATGGACAAGTACCAGCAGGACACATTGGCTATTCGCAATGGCTACCAGCGCACTCATGAGAATGAGCACGCCGAGGCCATGTTTCTAACCTCCAGCTATGTATTTGAAAGCGCCGAGATGGCGGCAAAATATTTTAGCAACGAGCTGCAGGGCAATGTCTACTCTCGCTATACCAACCCTACAGTGCGCAGCTTTGAGCAGCGCCTGGCTGCCATGGAAGAGGGCGAGCAGTGCGTGGCTACCGCCTCTGGCATGGCAGCTGCTCTCAGCGTAATTATGGCGCTGCTGCAGTCTGGCGATCATGTGGTCTGCTCGCAGGATGTCTTTGGTAGCACCAGAGTGATGATGGATAAATACATCACCAAGTTTGGTGTGTCCGTGACCTATGTGCCCCTGGCCGATCTGGATGCCTGGCAGGCAGCCGTAAAGCCCAATACCAAAATGCTATTTTGCGAAACACCCTCCAACCCTCTATCGGAAGTTGCCGACCTCGAGGCGCTGGCGGCTATCAGCAAAAAAGCGGATGCCACCTTTGTGGTCGACAACTGCTTCTGCACCCCGGTGCTGCAAAAGCCCCTAAGCTGGGGCGCCGATATAGTGGTCCATTCGGCTACCAAATATATCGATGGTCAGGGTCGTTGTCTGGGTGGTGCTGTGGTTGGCAGTGCAGAGTTAATGGAGCAGGTGGTGGGCTTTTTGCGCGCCGCTGGCCCTACCATGAGCCCATTTAATGCCTGGGTTTTCCTTAAAGGTCTGGAAACTCTGCGTATTCGCATGCAGGCCCACTCAGCTAATGCCGCCGAGCTGGCCGCCTGGCTTAATGATCACCCCAAGGTCAGCAAGGTGTTTTACGCTGGCCTTGAAGATCATCCCGGTCATGCGCTAGCCAAAAAGCAGCAGTCTGATTTTGGCGGAGTTGTGTCTTTTGAGGTAGATGGCGGTCGAGAGTCTGCCTGGCGAGTTATCGACAACACTAAAATGCTTTCTCTAACCGCCAATCTGGGTGATGCGAAAACCACCATAGTGCATCCGGCGACGACTACCCATGGTCGTCTGACCGGTGAGGCACGAGCCGCAGCTGGTATTAGTGATGGTTTGGTGCGCATCGCTGTTGGGCTTGAGGATATTGCTGATATCAAGGCAGATATTGAGCTTGGTCTGGCGGCTATCCAGGAATAGGTCTTATTATGTTTTTCAACACTCCAGCAATGCCCAGCGCCGATGAGGCCTTACCTGGTCGCAGCGAACCGATGCCGATTAACAATGTTAATTTTATTAACGGCCAGCCGATTGCAGGTCCCTTTGCTGAGGGTCTGGAATCTGCCTATTTTGCGATGGGCTGTTTCTGGGGTGCTGAGCGGCGCTTCTGGGAGCAGCCTGGTGTGGTGACGTCGGCGGTAGGCTATGCGGGCGGCCATACGCCTAACCCAACCTATGAAGAAACCTGCACTGGTATGACTGGTCACACTGAGGTGGTACTGGTGGTGTTTGATCCCAGGCTGATCAGTTATGAGAAATTGCTGGCGGTGTTTTGGGAGGCCCATGATCCCACCCAGGGTATGCGTCAGGGCAATGATCGCGGTTCCCAGTATCGCTCGGCTATTTACTGCACTAGTCCTGCACAGCTAGAGGCTGCCAATACATCTGCTGGCTCTGTGCAGAAGCAGTTGACTGATCTCGGTTTCGGTTTGATCACCTCGGAGATAACGACGGCCCCAACTTTCTACTATGCCGAGGATTACCATCAGCAGTATCTAGCCAAGAACCCAGCAGGCTACTGCGGCCTCCGCGGCACCGGCATCAGCTGCAGCTAATACTCATCCAATAACTTTGCCATCCGGAACGACAGCGAAGGATCTCTCTTATAGGGCAGAGACTCTATGTTAGGAGTGGACTCTCATGTGCCTATAGCCCTCCAGGACAGGACAAAAAAAGTCGCTCCCGGCATCCTGTTCCCCCCCCGCGACAGTAATAGATCCATATAGTGTCGAGGTCATCACCCATGATGGCCACGGTCATGTCAGGAGACATACATCTCGCACAAACCTGAGGCTTGCATTGCTTCGCTATTGTTCAAATTTTGGCAGTTTTGCGAACAAAGCAGCCGATGCGACCATAAAGGCAGCGGCGGTAAATAAAGACCCAGTATAAGTGCCGGTCACGTCTCGAACCGCACCTAGAATTACTGGGCTAAGGCCCGTCGCAATTAAGAACGTTGAGTATTGTCTACCATAAATCTGGCCATAGGCATGTATGCCAAAATATCTGGCCACTAAATAGCCGATCAAATCAACTTCGGCGCCCACGGAAAACCCAATAACAAATGCAGCTGGTACTGCGACCGCAGACCCAAATATGGCCAAAGCCAAAACGCCAGAGATACAGGCGAATAGAATGGCAATGGCCACCCGAGGCGCAAATATGCGATCAACAGCAAAACCTACCAGCAGTCGCCCCAGTACAACGGCGATGCCAATAACACCTGCAATTTTGGCCGCGTCACTTGTGGTGAAACCGATCTCGAGCAAAATAGGCACAAAGTGGATCATCAATCCGCCAAGCCCCAGAGACAGACAAAATATCGCCGCCATGATTGTCCAATAGGTGCGACTTGCCTTGGCAATTTTAAAGTCTCGGCTAGCGGCCTCCGTGTCAATATTCATTGGTGTTTTGGCGCCATTGAGGCGAGCTAAAACGGCAACAATGACTAACCCAACTACGAGGGTGAATGCGGCCATTGCAAAGTAAGCGCCTCGCCAGCCGAATGTTTCTATAGCGTTACTGATCAAAGCCGGCCCAAATGTAGCTGCCACACCAGCACCCGACAGAGCAATGCCAAGGGCCAGGCCTCGTTGTTTGTCAAAGACCGTATTGATCGCGCGAGTATAGGCCAGTGGTGATGACGCACTGCCAAGTATGGCTTGGAGCATTGCCAGTATCACAAAGGTGGCAATAGACTGAACAAACATTCCCAGCAATACATAGGCGAGTGACAGGCCCAGTAAAGAAATCGTGACTGGCCTAACGAGACCGTAGCGATCAACGATTAAACCTATAAAAGGCAATGCTGCAGCGAGAGCCAGAGTCGACCCCAGAATACCAAGTGAGGCTTGAGCCCGCGTCCAACCAAAGTCGGCGATCCAGGCTTCAATAAATATGCCTTGAGTGTAAAAGGGCAGAGAGGAGACACCTACACCAATTCCTGCCGCACAAACTAAAACGAGTAGCCAATGCCGAGAGAACTCTCCACCGGCACTCTGATTATTAACGTGCAGATTTTCTTGATTACTCATTTACATTACCCTCCCTTATAACTCTGTTCGAAATAACACCAATTTTTTCAACCTCAAGCTCGACAATGTCGCCATGGTTTAAAAAGCGCAGATGCTCTAAACCACAGCCCAAACCCACGGTACCCGAACCGATCACCTCACCAGGGTAAAGCGTTTCACCCTTGCTGATATGCGCGATCATGTCTGAGAACTTCCAGTGAATTGTGTTGCTATTGCTATCGCACCAAGTCTCTCCATTGATGCGCGCCTGCATACGCAAGTTATAAGGATTGTCGAGCTCATCTCTGGTGACGATAACCGGCCCAAGAACAATTGAATCGTCAAAGTCTTTGCCTTTGGCTGGCCCCAGCATGCCTTGAGACTCGACCATTTGAGCGTCTCGTGCTGAGAAGTCGTTATAAATTGTGTAGCCAAATATATGGTCTTCAGCGTTGTCTGTACTGATATCTTTGCCCTTTTTACCAATAACGCAGGCCATTTCTAACTCAAAATCCATTACCTCGGAATAGTCTGGCCAGACAATATCTTTGCCAGTTGGTGCAACAGAAAAACGGTTGCCTTTGTAATAGAGGGGTTGTTGATACCAGACGTCTGGGGCAGCAAATCGACCACTAGCACGAAATTCTTGTTCAGCTTTCCCGGGGTCATCCGTAGCCATAGCACTCAGTTTCATTGCGCTTTCAAAAGCATTTTTTAAATGCGCTTCAAAACCCAGGCAATCGCGTATCTGTGTGGGTATCGGGAGTGGCGCTAACCAATCTATCCGATCAGCTGATATTGTAACTGGGTTTGATGCAAGCAGTGCATAGGCGCGATCAAGGGCAGGCTGGCCAGCCTCTATAAATTGTTGCATTGAGGTAAAAGCCGGGTCCTTCGGCGCAGCGGCACTCAGATTGACCACTCCGGTGTCGGTCAAAGCGCCCAGGTAGTCTGCGCCTTGCAATTTGAACGTAAGTAACTTCATTGGTATATCCCGCTATATGTTGAAGCTGTGCCTGACAAGTCAGGGTGACTTTTCATTAGTCTTATTATTAGGTCGGTGAACTTAAATGACCGGTGGTCAGTATATAAATGACCAGTAGTCATTGCAACGCCAAATTAGTTGAAATGCTGATAGAACAGCGCCTGATCAACTGGCCGATTTTTTTGTTCGCAATCTGCGTGCAAAACTAAAACAAAATTAGGAGTTAAATAGGATGTCCGTTTATATAATCGCTAGATTTAAAATTCATGATCGCAGTGAATATGATAAATACTCAGCTGGCTTCGCAGAGGTTTTTCAGAAGTTCGATGGCAAGATGTTGAGTGTGGATGAAGATCCCATGGTGTTGGCAGGTGAATGGGCTGATACGAGGTCGGTCATTATTGAGTTCCCGTCAAAGGAATCTGCTCTAGCCTGGATGACATCGGATGACTATCAAGCTATCGCCAAACACCGCAATGCTGGCAGCACAGTAAACTCGATACTGGTAAAGGCATTATAAGGCCAGAAAACTCAAACCTCGCGAGGTCTTGAGGCTTGCCTGTGGAAGGGGTCTTGAGACTAAAGGGATGTGTTTACGGCGTGTCTTAAAAGGCCCCTTCCACAGGTGAGCCTCCCAGGATCACCATTACAAAAAGCCGCCACCCAATTAAATGCATCCGCTAATAAAAACACAACTGCAGTCTAATTAGAAAGCCGAGCCCTCTCAGATCTGGGGTCAGCCACCGGAATCGCCTTCAACAGATTCTTGGTATAAGCCTTCTTAGGTTTAGCCCAAAGTGTTTCCGTCTTACCCTGCTCCACCAGCACACCATGATGCATCACCATCACCCGGTCAGAGATATAGCGTACCACCGACAGATCGTGAGAAATAAACATCATAGTCAGATTATGGCGCTCTACCAGACTGAGAATCAGATCCAGTATCTGCGCCTGAATAGTCACATCCAAAGCCGACACCGGCTCGTCAGCAATAATCAACTCAGGCTTGGTAGCGATCGCGCGACCAATAGCAATACGCTGACGCTGACCACCAGAAAACTCATGGGGATACTTACGCATCTGTGCGCGGGCCAAACCCACATCGTCCATCAGCGCCTGCACCTGCTCAGTGATATTCGTCTTATTGGCAATGCCGTGGTAGAGCAGAGGCTCAGCCAGAGTTTCAAATACCGTCATACGCGGATTTAGAGACGCATAGGGGTCCTGAAAAATCATCTGCATACGGCGACGCCAGGGCACCATCTGCTTAGGGCTAAGACTGGTCAAATCAGTGCCGTCAAAGGTTACCGTACCCTCCTGCGTGGGCACCAGCTGAAGTATTGAGCGCCCCAGAGTCGATTTGCCAGAGCCTGACTCACCTACCAGACCCAGAATCTCGCCGCGTTTAATCTTCAGAGAGATATCGTCCACCGCCTTCACAGTGATCACTTTAGAGCCGGAATAGTCCTTAAACCAGGTGCGAATATTTGCAACTTCCACCAGAGGATTGCCCGCCTGAGCGCGGTTTTCCATAGTCTTGGCGCCCTCGGGAATCGCATTGAGCAAACGCTTGGTATAGTCGTCTTTAGTGTTGTAGAAAATATCGTCCGTATTGCCAGACTCCATAGCAACACCATTGCACATCACCAGAATCTTATCGGCGATACCAGCTACCACACCCAGATCATGACTAATAAAAATTACCGCCACATCACGATTTTGCTGAAGCTTTTTAATCAGCTCCAAAATCTGCGCCTGAATAGTTACATCCAGCGCAGTAGTGGGTTCATCACATATCAGCAGGCGCGGCTCATTGATCAGCGCCATGGCAATCATCACCCGCTGACGCATACCGCCAGAGAACTCATGGGGGTAGCTATCAAAGCGACGCTCCGGGTCGATAATACCCACCTCGTCTAGCAGCTCAATCGCCCGCTGTTTTGCCGCCGCCCGATCCTGACGGCGAGCTTTGTCCGGATGATAGATCAGGGGTTCAATCAGCTGTTCGCCAATAGTGAGATTGGGGTTCAGCGAGGTCATTGGATCCTGGAAGATCATGGCAATATCATTGCCGCGGAAATGCCGCATGCGATCCTTGTCGCTGGTCAGCAAATCCTCACCGTCAAACATTGCCGTGCCGCCTTCAATTTTAGCCGGTGGTTTGGGCAGCAGGTCCAGCAGGCTGTAGCAGGTGACCGATTTACCGGAACCAGATTCACCCACAATAGCCAGTGTCTCGCCGGGGTTAACTGAAAAGCTAACATCGTCTACAGCCTTCACCAGACCGTTTCTGGTGTGGAAATGGACCTTTAAATTTTTAACATCGAGTAGTGCAGCCATAGTAATTAATCCATTAGTCCTTGGCAGTGCGTGGATCCAGCGCATCGCGCAGGCCATCACCCAGGAAGTTAAGGGCAAACAGGGTTAAAGACAGGGCAATACCCGGGAAAATAAGCAACCAGGGATACTCTTCCATGGTCTCTACGCCATAGTTAATCAACAGGCCCCAGGAGCTTTGCGGAGGCTGGATGCCCAGACCCAGGAAGCTCAGAAAGGCCTCCAGCAACATCACGCTGGGAATCGTCAGAGTGGTGTAAACAATCACCGGCCCCAGCGTGTTGGGAATAATATGGCGGCGAATAATAATCCACTGAGACAGGCCCAGAGAATGGGCCGCCTCGACAAACTCCTGCTTGCGCAATGACATCACCTGGCCGCGCACAATACGCGCCATGGTCAACCACTCCACTGCGCCAATGGCAAAGAACAGCAACAGCAGATTGCGCCCAAACACCACCATCAGCAGAATAATAAAAATCATAAAGGGCAGGGCGTAGAGAATATCCACCAGGCGCATCATCACCGCATCAACGCGGCCGCCGACATAGCCAGCCACAGCGCCGTAAATCACCCCAATCGCCAGAGCCACTGCTGTGGCAATAAAGCCCACCATCAGAGATACCCGGCCACCCCACATAATACGAGTAAGCATATCGCGGCCAAATACATCAGTGCCCAGCCAGTGCTCAGCAGAGGGCGGTGTGGCGCCCATCAGCAGATTTTGCTCCTCATAGCCATAGGGTGCAATCCAGGGCGTTAGCAGCGAGATCACACAGAGAAATACCAGCAGGCCCAGGCCAATTAGAGCCAGGCGGTTTTTGCGTAGTTTGATCCAGGCATCTTCCCAGAGTGAGGTGCCTTTTTCAGCCGTTAGTGGTGTGCTGTTAGCATCCATGACTATTCTCCCCTAACCTGTTGGCGCAGTTTGGGGTTTAACCAGACAGCCAGCATATCCGACAGCAGATTAAAGACGATAATCAGCGTGGCGAAGAACACCGTAGTGCCCAAAATCATAGTGTAGTCGCGGTTAAATGCGGCCTGCACATAGAAGCGACCCAGACCGGGAATCTGGTAGATAGTCTCCACCACAAATGACCCGCCCAGAAGCCCGGCAAAGGCTGGTCCGAGAAAAGCCACCACCGGAATCAAACCACCGCGCAGTGCATGCTTGCCGATAATTAAAAACTCCGACAGACCTTTGGCGCGCGCGGTACGGATATAGTCTTGAGACAGAACCTCCAACATACCGCCACGGGACAGCCGGGCAATATAGGCAGCATAGCCAGTGCCCAGAGTAATAGCCGGTAAAATCTTATCCCCGGGAATCTGATCCCAGCCAGACACCGGCAACCATTCCAAGTGGATGCCAAAGATCAATACCAGTAGCGGTCCCAGCAAAAACGAAGGCATGCAAATGCCAATCATGGCTGCCGTCATAGGTACATAATCTTGGGCGGTATTGGGTCGCATAGAGGCGGTAACGCCGGCGATAACACCGATAAAAATGGCTACCATCATGGCGTAAAAACCCAGCTCAGCTGTGGTGCCCAGGCCAGATAAAATCAGCTCATTAACCGAGCGACCCGGGTATTTAAACGAGGGTCCCATATCGCCCTGCAGCACATCACCCAGATAATTGACGTACTGTTGCCACAGCGGCTGATTGAGGTTGTACTGAGCTTCAAGAGCCTCCAGCACCTCCTCTGGCACCGCCTTATCAGCGGAAAAGGGCCCACCTGGGGCACTGTGCACCAACAAGAAGGTCATGGTGATCACCACCAGAAGAACCGGAATAGCCTGCAGTAGGCGGCCTAACGCAAATCGCAGCATTAGTCTTTGGCTCCCTCAAGGTAGATTTCTCGATAAGACTGCGTATCCATAATATTGGTGGCGACGTTTTTCATCGCAGGATGCACCAAATGAGCGGTGGTATAGGTGTAGATAGGCAGCACTGGTAGCTCGTCCATCAGCATCTGCTCAGCCTGGGTAAAGATAGCCATGCGTTCTTCCTGAGTCTTGGCCCTGGGAGCCACATCTAACACCAGGCGATCATATTCTTCGTTGCACCAGCCTGTGCGGTTATTGCCGCCGTTACAGATAAACATATCCAGGAAGTTATTGGGGTCCACATAGTCGCCAATCCAGCCAGCGCGGGAGATTTGATAGTCGCCATTGCTCTCGCTATCCAGGTACACCTTCCACTCCTGGTTAAGCAACTTAACCTCAATATTCAGGTGCTCGCGCCACATCTGCTGAATCGCCACCGCCACCTTGCGGTGACCCTCGTTAGTGTTATACAGAATTTCAGTTACCGGGAAGCCCTCACCATTGGGGTAGCCAGCTTCGGCAAGCAGCTGGCGAGCAGCTTCAGGGTCAAAGTTGAGGTTGATTGGTGGGTAGTAGCCCCTGGTGTTGGGAGGTGTCATAGCATAGGCGGGAATCTGCCCAGACTTGGTTACATTTTCAGTAATTTTTTTACGGTCAATGGTCATGCCCAGGGCGCGACGCACTCGCTTATCCTGAAGGTGGGGCACAGCCACATTAATACGGTAGAAATAGGTACCAAGATAGGGATTGACGCGCAGGGCTGGATCATTGGCCTCGCGATAGGTAGCCACCTTATCAATGGGCACGCCGTTGGTGTAGTGCAACTGCCCAGCGCGGAACATACGCTCCTCGGTGGTGGTATTTTCGGTAGGGTAGAACACAATCTTATTGAGGCGCACCTCATCATTGCCCCAGTAAAAGCTATTGCGCTCAACTTCAATAGCGCGATTAATCTCCCAGCTGGTTAGCTTAAATGGGCCATTGCCCACCATATTGCCGGCATAGGTCCAGCGCGTGCCGCGCTCATCTGCAGCGCCAAACTTCTCCAGAGTGGCCTGATGGACCGGGTACATACTGTAGTGATCCAGCAGCTGCAGAAAATAGGGGGTGGGGTTGTCAAGTGTCACCTGCAGAGTCAGGTCATCCAACGCCTTGACACCGACCAGCTCAAAATCAGTTACCTCACCTTCATAGTATTCCCGGGCATTAACAATCGGAAAGTACATATAGGCATAGAGATTACCCAGAGCAGGCTGCAGTGCTCGCCACCAGGACCAGACAAAGTCATGGGCATTGTGCACATCACCATTGGACCAGCGCGCATTGTCGCGCAGTTTAAAGGTGTAGACAGTACCGTCATCGCTGACAGTCCAGGACTCGGCAACCCCGGGGGTTGGGCCCAGAGTTTTGCTGTCTTTGTGCACCAGGCCTTCCATCAGCGCGACAATAATATGGTGTTCCGGAACCCCGGTGGCAATATGAGGGTCCAGACTCTGTGGCTCTGTGCCATTGCCCCAGTGCAGAGTGCCAGTGCGGTTACCCGCTTCAACATTGCTCTCTGAGCTGCCGCAGCCGATTAAAACCAGGCTTAGAGCCAGAGCTGATAGCAGGCGTAAATTTTTGGCTAATCTTACAGCCGTAACTGCGCTTAAAATTGCATCTAAAGAGGACTGTTTCATAGGGGCATATTCCGTAATTATTATAGAACCACTCAATGGTCTGACAGGCTGCTGTGGAGTGTAAACAAGCTGGCCTAGGAAGTGAAGAATTACCCCACTATAGGGGTAGCTGCATCACTAGTTTAATCATATTTTTGTCCGGAATTTAATCTAGATGGCCCGGGCCTGTTGCACTTGCTCGCCAAACCCCGGATAATCCCGCGCTTCGCTTTAATGGTGGCCCCCTCTGGTCCCCTCGCAACAGCCAACCGCGAACCCCGCCAGGCCCGGAAGGGAGCAACGGTAGTGGTGACGCTGTGTGCCGAGGTGTGGCTATTGGGGGTCATCGCCATTAGCCCTTCCAGCGCCCCCGTTATCTCCCTATAATGATCGCTTTAAACCAAAGCAGACTGCGCTATGAGTTATCAGGTCCTCGCCCGTAAATGGCGTCCACGCTCTTTTGCCGAAATGGCAGGGCAGGAACATGTGCTGCAGGCACTGATCAACGCGCTAGACAATGACCGCCTGCACCATGCCTATCTGTTTACCGGCACCCGAGGTGTGGGCAAAACAACCATTGGCCGTATTCTCTCCAAGTGCCTCAACTGCGAAACAGGTATAAGCTCAGTGCCCTGTGGCGAGTGTCCCAGCTGCACAGAAATCGCCGAAGGCCGCTTTATTGATTTGATTGAAGTAGATGCCGCCTCGCGCACCGGGGTCGACGATATGCGTGACCTGCTCGACAATGTGCAGTACGCGCCCTCCAGAGGTCGCTTTAAGATCTACCTGATCGATGAAGTGCATATGCTGTCCAAGTCGAGCTTTGCCGCACTGCTAAAAACCCTGGAAGAGCCGCCGCCCCACGTTAAGTTTCTGTTTGCCACCACAGACCCGCAAAAACTGCCCATCACCGTGCTGTCGCGCTGCCTGCAATTTAATCTTAAAAACCTCAGCCCAGAGCGCATTACCGAGCATCTGCAATTTGTTCTCGGCGAAGAAGCTGTGCCCTTTGAGGAGGCCGCGCTCTGGTCTCTGGCCCGCGCCGCTGATGGCAGTATGCGCGATGCTCTCAGTCTGACCGACCAGGCGATTGGCCATGGCGGCGGCCAGGTTAATGAGGCCGATGTTAGCTCCATGCTGGGTACCATAGAGCGCAGCTATGTGGTGGATATCTGTACCGCCCTGACCGGCGGCACAGGCACAGATGTACTGGCCGCCATCTCAAGAATGGCCGAGCAGGCGCCCGACTATGATCAGGCACTTTCAGATGTACTCTCAATCTGGCATCAGGTAGCTATTTTGCAGACAGTGCCAGAGGCTCTGGATAAGGGAGTTGGCAACTATTCCGAGCTGCTCAATCTGGCGGCGGTAGCCAGCAAAGAGGACGTGCAGCTGTTTTATCAAATCTGCCTGCTGGGTCGCAA
>JAYPYO010000050.1:0-14419 GCA_038135995.1 Porticoccaceae bacterium | reverse complement strand
GTACAATGAGGCAAATTAATTTGGAGAAAAGTCGTTGAAACGGATATTAGTGCTGTTTTTGGCCTGTTTTAGTCTGCATTCTCTCGCCGAAGAGGTGGCCGGACTTTACTCTGGCCTGGTGCCTGTGGCAGATCAGACTGCTAAGGCGCGGGAGTTAGGTGTTCGCCAGGCCCTGGCTCAGGTGCTAATCAAGCTGACTGGAAATAGTGAAATTATGCTTACACCAAGCATGCAGTCTTTCTTCGCCGACCCCAATGCCTACGTGGCCGCCATTGGCTTTCGCAATATCCCTAGTGCCGATAAATCCACTAACCAGACAGGTCTGGAAGTGAGCTTTGCCCGCCAGGCCATCGACCAGTTAATTCGCCAGGCCCAGCTGCCGGTACTGCCCTCGAATAGACCCAAGATGTTGGTATGGATTGTTCGCGATGATGTGCAGATGGGGCGTGGATTTATTGGCGACTATTCGATTGGCGACGATGCAGATACAGAAATTCCCGCAGATGCCGAGGCGCTACTGCAGGCCTTTGATGAGGCTATGAAACGGCGCGGCATGCCTTATCAGTTGCCCAACTTTGATTTGCAGGACCAGCTATCACTGTCGGTCAATGAAGCCTGGTCTCTGCGTGCCGATCTGATTGATCCGGCATCTCAGCGCTATCAGGCCGATGGCTGGATAGCACTGCGTTTTTATACCACCTCTACCGGCGAGGTGCGCGGTGCCTGGCTGTATCAGTCGGCGGGTCGCCGCCAGCTCAATGATTTTCGCGCCGAGGCTGGTGAGGAGTTTATGGCCAGCGCAGTAGATTCGCTTATCGATAGCCTGACCAGAGCCTATACTTATGTCCCGCAGTTAAATACCAATGAGTTGCTGGTACAAATTACTGGTGTGGACAGCTTTGCCAAGTATCAGGCTGTACTGGCCCAGTTTAAAAAATTAGAGGTAGTTGATTCGCTGGATATATTTGCCGTTAAAGGTGACCAGCTGACATTGGCGGTTGATGTTGAGGGTGGCGCAGAACTGCTGCACTCGGCGCTGCTGCGCAGTGGCCGACTGCAGGATCAGGGTACGGCCGATGCCAGCCTGAGTGGTAAACTTGAGTACAGCTGGATAGCCGAGTGAATAGTCCCAAACAACTGAGTCTGGCGGTGACGCTGGATGATCAAGCAACTTTTAGCAACTTCTATGCCCCTAGAGGCACGCCTCAGCATCTGGCCAGTCTGGTATTGCAGGATGAGGGTCAGCAGTTTGCCTTTTTGGCCGGTGCCGAGGGTAGTGGGCTGTCCCATCTGTTGCAGGCTGCCTGTCAGCGAACGGCTCTGGGCAGAAATGCCGGGGCGGTCTACCTGCCTCTGTCAGAGCTGGGAGATTATTCACCACAGGATATTCTTGAGGGTCTGGAGTCTGCCACCCTGGTGTGTCTGGACGATTTGCAGCTGGTGGCCCATAGGCCCGACTGGCAGGAACCCCTGTTTAATTTCTTTAATCGCTGTCGTGAGGCCGGAACCAAGCTGGTGATGGCTGCTCACGGGGTGCCCGATGAGCTTGATGTGCTACTCCCCGATCTTTTGTCGCGGCTAAAATCTGGGGTGATTTTGCAGATGCTGCAGTACAAGAATGATGACCAACGGCGCCTGTTGCAGCACCGCGCCAGCATGCGTGGCCTGTATCTTTCCAATGAGGTTGCTGTGTTTTTGCTAAACCGCTTGCCCCGAGATAGTCGGGGCCTGATGACTGCCCTGGAAAAGCTGGACGGGGCATCGCTGCAAGAACAGCGACGCCTTACTCTACCCTTTGTTAAAGATATTCTCGGGCTCTAAACTAAATTACTGCGGGCACTGCTCGCACAGCAGATAGATGCCTTTGGGGTCTGACAGGCTATCCAGCAATTGCAGGGGCTGAGCCAGTGTCTTGGCCTGACGACTTAAAATCTCCGGCAGCCAGCTGTCCTGTGGCTCAATGCCCAGACTGGTCATTGAGGTCGCCACATTACTGCTCATGCCAACTAAAAGTTGCTCGTATACGCTGAGCGGCTTGCGCCGGTAATCAACCATATAGTCGGCCAGATTTGCCAGCTCTGCGGCCACCTTAATCGCCTCATTTAAATCACCTAGCTGGTCTACCAAGCCCAGCTCCAGCGCCTGCTCGCCAGTCCAGACTTTACCCTGAGCGATCTCGTGAACTTCCACCGGGGTTGAGTTGCGGGCGTCTGCCACCAGGGTGAGGAACTGGGTATAGACATTGTCTACACCGGCCTGAAAGAACATCTCTGCCTGAGGGGTCATGGCTCGATCGAGCTGCATAATGCCAGAGATTTCCGCGGTACTTACGCCGTCGGAATAGATGCCCAGAGCCGCCATGGACTCTTCCACTGTGGGTATAACGCCATACACACCTATTGAGCCAGTGATGGTGGTGGTCAGAGCCAGTACGCGATCAGCTTCGGTGGCAATCCAGTAGCCACCAGAGGCGGCAACACTGCCCATGCTCACCACAATAGGCACGCCTTCAGCGCGAGTTGCTGCCATGGCATCGCGAATAACCTCCGAGGCAAAGGCGCTGCCGCCCCCACTGTCGACCCTAAGCACAACCGCTTTGATATTCTCATCTTTGCGCAGGTCGGCAAAGATACCCGCCAATGTGTCGCCGCCAATACTGCCCTCAGGTTGTTCGCCATCCATCATGGTGCCCTTGGCTACTACCAGGGCAATGCGGTGTTGCTTGGCGGCCGCACTGGTGATCTGTTCGCGGCGAATATGACTTAAATAGCCATTGAGGTTAATGCTGTTAAATTCACCCTCAGTGGAGGGGATAACCTCATTGAGATATTTCAGCATCTGGGTGCGGCTGGCCACCTGATCCACAAGGCCCTGTTGCTTGGCCAGTAGGGCACTATCGCCATTGGCAGAGCGCAGCTTGGTATGCAGGTTGTTGGTGTAGTCATTGATTGCGCCTGTAGGCAGTCCGCGCAGATTTTCTACCTGAGAGCCGTAAAACTGCCACAGCTCATCGATTATAGCTCGGCGCTCCTCTTTGACAGCGGTCGACATGCTATTGCCCATATAGGGCTCCACAGCACTTTTATAATCACCCACTCTAAAGATATGCATCTTGATTTTGAGCTTATCAAGGGCCTCTTTATAGTAGCTGCTGTAGGCTGAAAAACCGGTAATCAACACGCCACCAAGAGGGTTGAGCATAATTTCATCGGCATGGGCGGCTAGGTAGTATTGCTGCTGACTAAAGTTGTCAGCCACGGCAATTATGGGCTTGCCGCTCTCTTTAAACCTCAGCAGCGCTGAGCTGATTTCTTCAAGCTTACTTAGACCTGCACCGGTCATATAGTCGGTGTCCAGCAGCAGATGGGTAATACGACTGTCGCTGGCAGCTGCATCCACAGCTTCAACAACATCTCTAACCAGAGTCTCTGACTCCATGCCCTGAGACAGTATCTTCTCCAATGGATCGGCGTAGGCCTTCTGATCTACCAGAAAACCAGTGGGGGCCAAATAGAGAGCACCTTTATCGGGAATTGGCTGCAGATCATCGGCAAACATACCAGTTATGGCAATCAGCACAAAACCAAAAATAACCACACCAAGCAATGTTCTGATTCCAGAAATAATGCTACCAATCAAGCGAAAAATGCGACGAATAATACCCATTCAAATAATACCTGTTAAATAGTCCTTCTGTGTTTTACAGGTTATTAACCTGCCGAATACGAGCGTAGACCATAGAGGCGCAAAACAGCACTATGGTTAATACCAACTCAACTATATCCATTGTCTGAGGTTCGGGAACAGCCATATTTTGAACGCCATTGTAAAAATACAGCAGCAGCACAAAGCCCAGCCAGATTAATGTGCGCAGGCGGTCAGCCAGTATGCCGGGGATAAATATCATCAGCGGCAGCAGGCTGATCACATAGATAATAGCTGGTGCAGACTGCATCCATAGATGAATACTGAGCACCGCAATCAGCAGCCAAAAGCTACCCTGAGTCAATCGTCTGCCGATAGAAAGTTTTAATTCTGTGGTCAAGTTTATGCGCCCTGTGATTGGTTTAATGCACTTGCCAGCTGGGCCATACGTTTACCCTGGGCCTGACTGAGTTTAATTTCTTCCCGACTGAGACTCTCGGCCTCTACATGAGTTGCGCCATAGGGCGTGCCGCCGGTTTTAGTGCTGGTCAGCTCGGGTTCTGCATAGGGCAGGCCGGCAATCACCATACCCTGATGCAGCAGCGGCAGCATCATGGTTAGCAGCGTGGACTCTTGGCCGCCATGCATGCTTGAGGTGGAGGTAAAGACACCGGCTGGCTTGTTGACCATTGTGCCATTCATCCAAAGACCAGCAGTACCGTCGATAAAGTATTTTAACGGTGCCGCCATATTGCCAAACCTGGTAGGGCTGCCCATCAGCAAACCTGAGCAGTTGGCCAGGTCATCCTCTGAGCAGTAGATATCACCGCTCTCGGGAATATCGCTTGCACTGGCCTCACAGACAGTGGAAACCGCAGGCACCGTGCGCAGGCGCGCCTCCATACCTGTGCTTTCAATACCCAACGCCATTTGTTCGGCAAGCATTCTTACATGGCCGTTGCGGCTGTAGTAGAGCACTAAAACATAGGGGGCAGGCTGATCAGACATTTACAGCAACTCCAGTATATTTTCCGGTGGGCGGCCCAGCACAGCTCTGTCGCCAGACACCACAATAGGCCTCTCAATAAGTTTAGGATATTTCACCATGGCGGCTATAAGCTCATCCTCAGTGATATCGGCACGCCCCAGGTTGTTATCTTTAAAGTCTTGCTCGGAGCGCCGCACCAGCTGGGCAGCACCAATCCTCAATTTGTCGAGCAGGTCGGTTATAGCCTGGGCGTCAAGAGGGCTTTCAAGATACAGCTCTATCTCAGGTTCCACGCCATGGGTGCGCAGTAGTTCCAGTGTTTGCCGAGATTTGGAGCATCTCGGATTATGATAAATTGTGGTCATAGACGATCCTTTTTATGACTAAATAAGTACTAGTCTACTCATTGACTAGATTACTCTGAAGCCCATTGTAAGGGTAAATCCGATTAAACCGAAACTGGCGCGGGCCTGTGGAGAAATTGTCATAGCCTGGCGAGCATGGAAGCAGGAAAATTTTCCCAGTAGCATCCCCAGTAAACAAAATAGGCTATGCTTGCGGGCTAGGCTAATGGAGACAGACCCATGATCAAAAAACTTTTGCTGACCAGTTTATTTCTGCTTGGCTGTGCGGCTGAAAGAAGCAGTGAATACGCCATATTGGACGGCGGCAGCGTCGACCTGCAGGCGCCACAAAAACTGGTGCTAATCAATTACTGGGCCATCTGGTGTGCCCCCTGCCGCAAAGAGATTCCCGAGTTTAATCAACTGCAGGCCGAGCATGGTGATCAGGTATCTATTTACGCCGTTAATTTCGATGGCTCCCAGGGCGATCTGCTGCGCAGTGAAATGGCCAAGCTGGGTATCGAGTTTCCCAGCCTGGTGGCAGATCCCAGAGCTATGTGGGGGCTGGAGCCGGTGCAGGTATTGCCCGAGACCCTGGTGATTGGCGCAGACGGCAAGTTGTTGCAGCGCCTGATAGGACCGCAGACCCTAGAAACCCTTGAGAGTCTGCTCTAAACAGACTATGGACCACCGTAAAAGGGTATAGGTAAACTGATATTTTGGCGGTAACCTGCTGCTAAAGCTAAGAGGGGCTAATAATGAAAGACCTGACAAAATTTTATATTAACGGCCAGTGGGTAAATCCATTGGTAGCCAGGGATCTGGCTGTAGAAAACCCGGCAACAGAAGAGACCATAGCAACTATCAGCCTGGGCGCAGCAGCAGATGTGGACGCGGCAGTAGCCGCAGCGAAAGCCGCATTCCCTGGCTACTCCCGGGTGACTGTGGAAGAGCGTATCTCTCTGATGGAAAACCTGCTGAAGATTTATATGGATCGCTACGACGAAATGTCCATGGCAATCAGCACCGAGATGGGTGCTCCCATCTCCTTTGCCAGCGCAGCTCAGGCTGACTGTGGCCGCGGCCATATCAATGCCGCTATAGAAGCGCTTAAAAAGTTTGAATTTGAACGTCAGGTTGGCAGCACCAGAATTGTGAAAGAACCCATTGGTGTCTGTGGCTTTATTACTCCCTGGAACTGGCCAATTAACCAGATCAGCTGCAAAGTAGCGCCAGCACTGGCCACCGGCTGCACCATGGTCTTAAAGCCCAGTGAAATTGCCCCTATTTCCGGTTACCTATTTACCGAAATGATGGATCAGGCCGGCTTCCCCGCTGGTGTTTACAATATGGTCAATGGCGATGGTCCCGGCGTGGGTGCGGTGATTTCCAGCCACCCGGATGTGGACATGGTGTCTTTCACCGGTTCAACCAGGGCCGGGATTCTGGTGGCCAAAGCCGCCTCTGAAACGGTCAAGCGAGTTACTCAGGAGCTGGGTGGGAAGTCTCCCAATATTATTTTTGAGGATGCCGATCTGGAAACAGCTGTCAGCTCAGGTGTTGCCCATATGATGGGTAACACTGGGCAGTCCTGTAATGCACCCTCCCGCATGTTGGTGCACTCATCCGTTTACGACAAGGCGGTAGAAATTGCCAAACAGACGGCAGCGCAGGTCGCCGTTGACGACCCAAAAAAAGAGGGCGGGCATCTGGGGCCACTCTCCAGTCGAGTGCAGTTTGACAAGGTTCAGGGCCTGATCGAAAAAGGCATAGAGGAGGGCGCAGAGTTGGTAGCTGGTGGCCCCGGCAAGCCCGAGGGTTTTGCAACAGGTTACTTCGTCAAGCCCACGGTCTTTGCCGGTGTGAATAACCAGATGACCATTGCCCAGGAAGAGATCTTCGGCCCAGTGCTCACCATGATCCCCTTCGATACTGAAGAGCAGGCCATCGAAATCGCCAACGACACGCCCTATGGTCTGGCTGCCTATTTCAGCACCAGCGACAAAGAGCGCGCCAACCGAGTCGCAGGGCAGTTGCGGGCCGGGATGATCAGTCTTAACAGCGCATCTCAGGATTATGCTGCGCCCTTTGGGGGTTACAAACAGTCAGGTAATGGCCGCGAATGGGGTGAGTATGGGTTTGATGATTTCTTAGAAATCAAAGGCATTACTGGGTAAACAGTGCCAACCTAATCTCGAGCAGACTCCCAAGCATGAATGGCATGCTTGCGGGTCTCACCCCAACGGTAACCGCCTATCTTGCCGCTCTGCTGCAACACCCGGTGACAGGGAATTAAAAATCCCACCGGGTTAGCGCCAATTGCTGTGCCTACAGCTCGCGAGGCTTTTGGTCTGTCCACGGCGGCCGCCACCTGGGCATAACTGTTAATTGACCCAGGCTCAATCTGCAGCAGGGCCCGCCATACTGCAACTTGAAAATTGGTGCCTTTTACATACAGAGATAGGGGGCCATGCCCATCCTCTTTCCCGGCAAATATAGCCTCAATTCTTTGGGTGAGCGCTGTAGGTTTGTCCACAAGCTTGGCTCGGGGCCATTGCTGCCGCAGACCGGCAATTTGCTGTGCAAGACTGGGGCTATCAAGAAATGACAGCTTACAGATACCTCTCTCCGTGACCGCCATAAATATCTTGCCAAACGGGCTCTCAGTCAGTGAGTAGGCTATGGTCATGCCAGCACCATCAGACCTAAACTCTCCGGGACTAACTGCCTCTAATTGCACAAAATGATCGTGCAGCCGCGAGCTACTGCTGAGCCCCACAGAGTCGGACACAACAGACAGAGGTTTCGATTGAGCTAACAGCTGTTTGGCCCGATCCACGGTTAGAACCTGCAGATACTTCTTTGGGGTGACCCCAGCCCATCGTCTGAACAGACGTTGAAAATGAAATGGACTCAGGTGCAGATGCGCAGCAATGTCCTCAAGAGAGGGCTGCCGTCTGGCGTTGGTGTTAATAAAGTCTATTGCCTGAGCTATGCGTTGATAGTCGGATTTCATAACCACAGTATTGCCGACCCAAGGGGTTTTAGCGACCCGAATCTTGCTCAGTTTTATTGGCGGATAAAACATAGATAAGACCACCGGCGGCAATAATCCCCAAGCCAATCAGTGCCTCTGTGGGCTTGGAAATTAGCACATAGGTGAGGGTCCATAGAGTGACAGCCAGATAAATAATAGGCGCAATGGGATAGGCAGTGGTTTGGTAGGCACCCGGGATATTGAGCTTTTTAAAGCGCAGCACAAAAACCCCGAGCACGGAAAATAGCGTGTTAATCGCCAGCACAAAGCTAGAGAAAATCAGTACCGACTCAAAGGTGGCGCTGACAATAAAAAACATCGCCAGAGCGCCCTGAAATAACACAGCATTAACAGGGATACCCTGGGCATTGCACTGGGCGAGTTTCGAGAAAATTGTAAAGTCCTCTCCGATCATCTGCAGCACCCTGGGCCCGGCCATGGTCATGGCGCTGACAGTACTGATTAACAAAACTGCCAGCACAGCACCCATTACCTTGCCCGCGCTGCCACCAAGTGCAGCCTCAGCCACCACCACGCCAATCTCCAGTTTGCCTTCCATGCTTGAGATAGGTGCGGCGCTAAGAAAGGTAAAGTTGAGTAGTAAATAGAGCATTAATACCAGCCCAGTACCTGCGGCTAATACGATGGGTAAATTGCGCTGGGGATTGGCCAGCTCGCCGGTTACATAGGTGGCTGCATTCCATCCGGTGTAGGCGTAGTTTACATAGATCAGGGCCACTGCAAATGCGCCACTAAACAGCAGCTTTTCATCGCCGGCCTGGGGGGCAAAGTTGAGGTTCTGAGGGCTGTTGCCCCAGACAAAAATCACCGCGCAAAACAGCAGTATCAGCAGTAGTTTAAGGGCAGTAAAAATCTGTTGCACACTGCTGCTGGCTTGCCGCGATAGACAGTGGGCCAAAGTCAGTATCAGTACCAGAGAGGCTGCGGTCCAGGTTCTGTTGAGCTCGGGAAATACGGCTGACAGATAGGCAGCAAAGGTCATGGATGCCAGTGCCACTGGCGCGGCAAAGCCTACGGTGGCGGACACCCACCCTGAGATAAATCCGGCGCAGGGATGGTAGAGGCGTGAGAGAAAATTATACTCGCCGCCAGAGCGCGGCAGGTTGGCGCCCAGTTCGGCATAGGTCAGGGCGCCACAGAGAGCGGTTAAACCGCCGACGAACCACAGCATTATCAATACAAAGGGCGACTGAATACCCAGTAGCTGAAACCCCAGGCTGGTAAACACGCCAGTGCCAACCATATTGGCGACAACAACAGAGATACCTGTGGTTTTGGAGAAGCTATGCATAGTTATTATTTGCTCGGCCCTGGGGATCTGGAAGCACTTTACAGCACTGCGGGTAAAGGACAAATAGTTTCCTCCGCTAACTGACGGCAATAAATACTACCCGGTCAGAAAATATCAGATCATTAATCGATAGAAATCAGGTAAGCTTGACAACTAAAACAAGAATAATAAAAAGGTCGTTAAAATGGAAAAAGCACTACGGATTTTACTGCGTCTGCTCGCGCTGGGCATGTTTATAGGGGCAGTTGGATTTATCTTTAACCCGGCTGGAATGGAAGCAGAATTTGCTGTGGGGGCACTTGAGACCCATGGCATGGGAACCCTGCGGGGCGACTTGGGTGGTGCCTTCCTGATGCTGGCAATTTTCACTTTCCATGGCTCTAGACCCGGCAATGCCGCCTGGTTGGCCGTGCCGCTGGTATTTATGCTGACCGTGTTATTTGGGCGTACTGTGCATATAGTGCTGGACGGCCTCACGGATCCGGCAATTCGCTCAACTGTCATCGAACTGGTCGCTGTAGCTATTCTCGAATATGCACGCCGAACATTAGCAACTGATAATATAAATTAAGGAGCAAACTGTGAGATCAATTGCACTAACCCTACTTCTATCTGTTGCCGGCCTGATCCAGGCCAGTGAAGGAACTGAGACTCAGGTGTATTTTGGCGATACCCATCTGCATACAACCTATTCCTTTGATGCGTTTTTAAACAAGAACTTCACTGCAGATCCCGATACCGCCTACCGATGGGCCAAGGGGGAACCGGTGGTTCATCCCTACAACCGGACCAGGGTGCAGATTGGTACGCCGCTGGATTTTCTGGTGGTTTCAGATCATGCAGAGATGCTGGGTGTAATGCGTGCCATTCGCAGTGAGACTATTCAGTGGCAAGACGTCAGCCTGTACGAGTCTTTCAAGCGATGGTTGGCAGTCAGGCAGCTCAACGAAGCCCTTGACCTGGGTCAGGGTCGGGCTTTCTTTGCGCGCTTCCTGCCTGAGTCGGCAGCGGTTGAAGGTGGCGATCCGGTTGCAGATGTTAACAACAATATCGATGGCCTGGCGTTTTTTGGCGATACCAGTAATACCTCAGGAGATGCTTGGCAGGATATTATTGACTCGGCGGAGCGGCATAATGAGCCCGGGGTATTTACCAGTCTGCTAGGTTGGGAGTGGAGTTCGCTGCCCACAGGTGCAAACCTGCATCGCATTGTGGTGACTCCGGACGGTGGCGATAAGGCCAGTCAGTATATTCCCTTCGGTTCAGATCAGAGCCAGTATCCAGAGGAGCTGTGGCAGTGGCTGGCCGATACTGCAGAGCGCACCGATAGTCGCTTTATCTCCATACCTCACAACTCAAATATCTCCAAAGGCTATATGTTTGCCGAGACCACGGTCAAAGGCCAGCCGATTACTGCTGACTATGCGCGCACGCGCATGCAGTGGGAGCCAATTGCAGAGGTTACTCAGATTAAAGGGGACAGTGAAACTCATCCGGCGTTTTCTCCAGATGATGAATTCGCCGACTTTGAAACCTATGATTACTATATCCAGACCAGTGAAAGTAAAACGCAGGTTACCTCTGGCGACTATGTTCGTCCTGCGTTAAAACTTGGTCTGGCGATAGAGCAAAAAGTGGGCGTCAACCCCTTCAAGTTTGGTTTTATCGGCTCGACTGATGCCCATTCTGGTCTGGCCTCGCCTGAAGAGAATAATTTTCAGGGCAAAATGGCCGCGGACAGTACGCCAGAAACCAAGGCGCCAGCATTGGGTAACCCTACCGGCGCCAGTGGGTGGGATATGTCGGCCTCCGGCCTTGCTGCGGTCTGGGCGGAAGAAAATAGCCGCGAGGCCATTTACGCCGCCTTTAAGCGCAAAGAGACTTACGCCACCAGTGGCCCACGTCTGCGTGTTCAGCTATTTGCGGGCTGGGATTTTCCTGCCAATGCCGAGACCTCCGAACACTTTTCCCATATCGGCTATCAGTACGGAGTGCCCATGGGGGGTGATTTAACTGCCAATGCCACTGCCGGTGCGCCGCAGTTTTTGGTGCGAGCGGTAAAAGACCCGGTAGATGCCAACCTTGACCGTGTGCAGATTGTGAAGGGTTGGGTTGATGCCACAGGCGAGCAGCATGAAAAGGTCTACAATATAGACTGGTCAGGTGATCGAGAGCTTGATGCCGAGGGCAAGTTGCCAGCTGTGGGCACTACTGTAGATCTAAAATCGGCCAGATATACCAATACCATTGGCCAGGCTGAGTTTGCTGTTAAATGGTCGGATCCGGATTTTGATCCTGCCCAATCGGCGTTTTATTACGCTCGTGTACTGCAGATACCCACACCGCGCAATGGTCTTTACGATAGTCTGGCGCTGGGCCTGGATACTCCGCCCCGCGGAGCAAAAACTATTCAAGAGCGCGCCTATACATCGCCGGTTTGGTATACGCCTTGACGCTTTATGGTCTATAAACCAGGATAAAAGGAAATTTAGAAGGAATTTTAAAGTCCCATGTTCAAGAAATTGTTGAAAGAACCACTGGTGCAGTTTTTATTAATTGCGCTGGTGCTTCTCGGCGGCGAGCGATGGATTAATGCCGAAGACTATGCCTATGACCAGTATCTGATTGAGGTCGACGATCAGCAGTTGCTGCAGTTTATGCAGCTGCGGGCCAAAACCTTCAGGCCTGACCAGGCCGAGGCCGCACTGGCTGCACTGGGTGCTGAGGAGCGTCAGCGACTGGTAGACGACTATGCTCGTGACGAGGTGCTTTTCCGCGAGGCTATGGCCCTCAATCTGGATAATAATGACCAGATTATCCGTCGCCGCCTGATCCAAAAAATGGACTATCTGGCCCAGGGTTTTTATGACGAAGCCGAGCCCTTAACCGAGCAGGATCTGCGCGACTACTATGCTGACAATCAGCAAGATTATAAAAAAGCCGCCGAAGCCACCTTTACCCATGTTTTTATCTCCACGCAAAATCGCCCCTCGGAAGAGGCCCAGGCGATGGCAGATAAACTGCTGGACCAGCTTAATGCTGGACAGGTGCCCTATGAAAATGCCTCCAGATACGGCGAACGTTTTCTCTACAACCGCAACTATGTCAATCGCGAGGATGATGAGATTAGCAGCCATTTTGGTGGGTCCTTTCAGCAAGCGGTATTTGCTCTAAGCGCTGGGGAGCAGTGGCAGGGGCCAGTGCAGTCCAGCTATGGCTGGCATCTGGTGTTGCTGGTTAAAAATGCCGCTGCCTATCTTCCTGAATTTGAGGAGGTCAGCTCTGCAGTCTTTGCCGATGCTCAGCGCCAGCAGCAGAGAGAGGTAAAACGCCAGACTATTGACAAGCTTATGGCCAAATATCAGATCGAGACAGAATAATGCGCACAGCTTTTTTTGCTCTCGCACTGTTGGTCAGTAGCTGGGTGGTCGCCGATGAGGCCCGGCCGGTCTATGTAGAAGTGGTGGAAAACAAGACCAGCCAGTTCCTTGTAAAGTGGAAAGTACCGCCGGTTATGCCTGCAGGGCAGGAACCCTATATAAGGCTGCAGCACCCGGACTGTCGTGTTGTCGATGGTGCCAATGCGGCCGGACTGATTGGTCGTCGACTCTATCAATGTGATATTCGGGATCCGGATGCAACCTTTGCTCTGCAGCTGGATTATCCACGCAGCAATCCAGCGCTGACCTCGTTAATTGTTTTTAAACCTTTTGATGCAGAGCCCATACAGGTTTTCTCTGGCCCGGAAAAAACCACAGTCAGTATTCCGGTAAGCACCAGTGCCAACACTGTGGCCAAGCAGTACACGGTAGCTGGTATAGAGCATATTTTGATCGGCACAGATCACCTGTTATTTGTGCTCTGCCTGATGATTATCGCCGGCAGCTTTAAGCGTCTGCTGCTTACGGTGACCGGCTTTACCATTGCCCATTCGATTACTCTAACCCTGGCAACATTGGATATATTTCGGCTGCCCACTGAGTTGGTGGAGCTATTAATTGCCCTGAGTATTGTGTTGCTGGCGGTGGAGATTGTTAAGCACAAGCGTGCAGAGGAGGGCGTAGCGCCCAGCTTTACCTGGCGCTATCCAGTGACTGCGTCCTCGGCATTTGGCTTGCTGCACGGCTTTGGCTTTGCGGTGGTGCTGCAGGAGCTGGGTCTGCCTGCGGCTATGAAAGTTCATGCGCTGCTATTTTTTAATATAGGGGTAGAGCTGGGGCAGCTGATGTTTATTGCTGCGATACTGGCGCTGGTGTCTGTGCTGGTGCGCACCATTGGCGCCGTCGCCAGGCACCAGACGGTACTGGTTGAGGCTGTGGTCTATGCTGTGGGAGTAACCAGCGCCTACTGGCTATTTGAGCGCTTTGCAGTGCTGTTTTAAGCCTATTTCAAATGTCCCAAATGCTTGGAAACCACTTTTAAGCTGGGCTTAAACAGTTTGGGGGTGCAGGCCAGAATATGGCCGCTATCCATAAACTTCTCACCACCTTTAAAATCGCTGACCATACCGCCAGCTTCCCGTACCATCAGCACGCCCGCCGCTATATCCCAGGGCTTGAGAGACATTTCCCAGAATACGTCCATACGGCCAGCGGCTACATAGGCCAGATCCAGAGAGGCAACCCCCAGGCGGCGAATACCCGCCGAGTTATCGGCAAACTCATGCATGCAGGCAAGATAGTTATCCATCTCATTAAAGGAGGGTGCGCTAAAGGGAATCCCGGTGGCGTAGAGAGCTCCTGCTTCTTCAGTACGGCCCGACACACGAATGCGACGACCATTGAGGCTGGCGCCATGGCCGCGGCTGGCAGTAAATTCCTCGCGCTTAAATGGCTCCAGAATAACCCCGTGCTCCAGCTTGCCTTTAACTCGGCAGGCGATAGAGACAGCTACATGGGGAATGCCGCGAACAAAATTGGTAGTGCCATCCAGAGGGTCGATAATCCACTCCACATCGGAATCGGGATTGCCGCTGGTACCACTTTCCTCACCGACAAAGCGGTGATCCGGGTAGGCTTTCTTGATGTTGTAGATAATAGTTTCTTCTGAGCGGCGATCCACTTCAGTGACAAAGTCATGGCGACCCTTTTCGT
>JAYPYO010000049.1:0-14858 GCA_038135995.1 Porticoccaceae bacterium | reverse complement strand
GTACCCATATTCATACCATCGGCACCCATGGCCAGCGAAGCCACCAGACTGCGGGCATCGGCCATACCACCTGAAGACACAAAGGGAATGGTCAACTCATCTGCAGCTCTGGGCAGCAGGATAAAGTTGGGAATATCATCTTCACCCGGGTGACCACCGCATTCAAAACCATCCACAGAGACTGCGTCGCAGCCAACTTTCTCAGCTTTAAGAGCATGACGAACTGCGGTGCATTTGTGAATCACTTTAATGCCTGCTTCTTTTAATGCAGGCATGTAAGGTGCCGGGTTATTACCAGCAGTCTCAACAATTTTGACCCCGCCATCAATCACAGCCTGAATCAGGCCAGGGTAATCTGGAGGTGTCATAGAGGGAAGAAAAGTAATATTTACGCCAAAGGGCTTGTCGGTCATAGTTTTGCAGCGCGCAATCTCCGCTGCCAACTTTTCTGGCGTGCCCTGAGTCAGCCCGGTGATAATACCCAGACCACCCGCATTGGACACCGCAGCGGCCATCTCAGCCAGACCTACATGGTGCATACCGCCCTGAATAATCGGATGCTCAATACCCAATAACTCGGTAATACGTGTCTTCATCTTCCCTCTCCTTTGCTTATCTGTAAATTATTTAAAGCGCTTGCCCTGCTCTGCCAGTGATACCAGCAATGGGCTGGGGGCCCAGAAATCATCGCCGGTGGTCTCGTGGTAGTGGCGGATTTTCGCCAATACCTTATCCAGACCCAGGCTATTGGCATAGTGCATAGGGCCACCGCGATAGACTGGCCAGCCATAGCCATAGACATAGGTCACATCAATATCGCTGGCGCGAACGGCAATACCTTCATCGAGAATTTTTGCCCCCTCGTTAATCATGGGCAACAGGCAGCGATCGAGAATCTCTTCATCGGAAATATCGCCCTGGCTAATACCCTGAGCTGCGGCAACCTCGGCAAACAACTCTGCGGTGACCGCAGCTGGTGTAGGCTGACGTTTTTCATCGTAGTCGTAATAGCCTGCAGAGGTCTTCTGACCACGGCGGCCCAGCTCACAGAGGCGGTCTTTAACATCCATAGGGTCTGAATTATCTTTATCCCAACCCAGATCCAGACCGGCTAGATCGCCCATTTGGAACGCGCCCATGGGGAAGCCAAAGTCAAATAGCACCTTGTCCACCTGCTGTATAGGCGCTCCTTCAAGGGCCAGCTTGCTGGCTTCAATCTGGCGCATAAACAGGATCCGGTTGCCGACAAAGCCCGGGCAAACACCCACCAGTACCGCCACTTTGCGAATACGTTTGGCTAGAGCCATACCGGTTTTAATCACATCGTCAGAGGTTTTCTCGCCGCGCACCACTTCCAGCAGCTTCATTACATTGGCTGGAGAGAAGAAATGCAGCCCGATCACTGACTCAGGTCTGCTGGTGACCGAGGCGATTTCATTGAGATCCAGTGCCGAGGTATTGGAGGCCAGAATAGCCCCCTGCTTGGCAATGCCGTCCAGACGGGTAAAGATATCTTTCTTCACTGCCATATTTTCAAATACAGCCTCAATAATCAGATCACAGTCAGCCAGGTCAGCCATATCCAGGGTACCCTGAATCAGGCCGCAGCGCTGCTCCACTGCCTCCTCAGTCAGGCGACCTTTGCGCGCAGTGTTTTCGTAGTTTTTGCGGATAGTACCCAGACCGCGATCCAGCGCTTCCTGACTGGTCTCAACAATAGTCACAGGCACGCCAACATTGGCGAAGTTCATGGAGATACCGCCACCCATCAGGCCACCACCTATCACACCCACCTTGGCAATAGGCAGCTCTTTGGCATCCTCGGCCAGACCGGGCACCTTACCCGCCTGACGCTCAGAGAAAAAGAAGTACTGCTGAGCCTGGGACTGAGGGCCAGCCATCAACTCGGCAAACAGTTTGCCTTCGGTTTTTAAACCCTCATCAAAGGGCTGGTTAACCGCCGCTTCGATACAGCGAATATTGTATTCCGGAGCCAAAAAGCCTCGGGTTTTGCGCGCCAGCATTTTGCGGGTCGCGGCAAAAATTTCTGGGTTATCTTTGGCGCTCTGCAGCTTGTCGTCATTGTCGCGCACGCGTGGATGCCCACCACCCTGAGCCGCTTTATCTCTGGCAAAGGCCAGGGCCTCAGTGCGCAGGTCACCCTCAACCAGCTGATCCACCAGGCCCAGCTTATGAGCTTCAGCAGCACCTATGGGAACCCCGGAGGTCACCATGGCCAGAGTTTTCTCTACACCCACAACACGGGGCAGACGCTGAGTACCACCGGCACCGGGCAACAGACCCAGATTCACCTCGGGCAGTCCAAACTTGGCGCTGCCCACAGCGACCCGGTAGTTACAGCAGAGTGCGGTCTCCAGACCACCCCCCAGGGCAGTACCGTGAATTGCCGCCACTATGGGCTTGGATGAGTCATCCATGGTGGACAGCACTGCATGAAAATTTGGCTCCATAGGACCAGAGGAAAACTCTGAAATATCGGCACCGGCGATAAAGGTGCGACCCTCACAAAAAATCACAATGGCCTTGGCGGAATCGTCGGCCAAAGCCTTTTCAACGCCCTCTTTAAGCCCCTGTCGCACACCCTGACTAAGCGCATTAACTGGTGGGTTATTAAGTGTTAATACGGCAACGCCCTCTTCGACGCTGTAATCAACCATAGATGTTAAAGCGACCATAACTTTTCCTCTTAAAGTAGTAAATTTTATTAAAATTATATTGGCATTAATTATGTCAATAATAGCTGTGGATGCAATAGAGATCCCATCCTAGCTGCACAGGTATTTATAGTAACTCAGAGATTGCGCCTATGCCTCTCCCAATAATGACTATGGGGTTGCGAAATAATAGGCGCTACACCCAGACTTCGAGATTGTCCCGCTGTTCCAGTCGACGACTGAGCTGAGTTGACAGAAGCACCTGTAAGCCACAGGCTTCCAACATAGCATCGACGATGCCTTGGTCGGCAGGACTCAGGGCAGCGTAGGCATCCTGCACCAGCTGTAGCTGCAAGAAACGATAGGGCTGAACCCCGGTTTCAAAGCTCTGACCACGCACCTTAAAGTTCGCTTTGCCATCATTCTGACCCAGATAACGGGATGCCCTGTCTCCACTAGCCACTGGGTTGGTAGCTAACCAGTGATTGATGGACTCCGCAGCTGCGATAGTCTCGGGCACTAAATCCTCCGCCAGTACACGCAGCACCGCCAGCAATGTCTCGGGCACCTGGTCATCCGCAAGAAAGCCGGTACCAGCCTCATAATGCTCTGGCGCATCTTGATTGGAGCGATTCATACGCTCCACCCAGCGGTACACATGGACCGCTTGCTGCTGCATGATCTGCACTGGTTTTGGATCGCGACCCAGATGGGCAAACAGCGGGGCCAGCAGACCGAAATCGCCGATACAGGGCTTCCATCCCAACAGATAGGGATACTGCTCAAAGTGCTTGTCCAGGGCCGTTAGAAACTCCATATACAGAGTCTCTACCAATTCGCGACTATCATCATTAACACCAAAGATCATGGCGGCATAGCGCATTTTATCCATCATATATTGGGTTTTGGCTTCCCGTTCCGGATGGGCGCGCTGGGCGTGGAAAAAATGGTAGTGCAAAAATGATAGATTTTCCTCGGGAAAATTCCAGCGATAATGCATGGCTGGGCGCAATAAACCCTCGGCACCGATCAGATCAAAAAGCCCACTGACAATTCGCTGCTTAGGAGTTACAGGCAGACAGGGACGACCGTTAGCAGCTTCGAAATACTCAATAATAGCAGCGCCATCGCGAATCACCTGCCCCTCTTCAGTGCGCAGTACTGGAATTGTAGCCAGCTTGGCTTCAGGCACAATCTCTGCCTTGAAGCTCTCATGACCACAGGAAAACTCCTGGAAGGGAATATTATTTTTAATCAGATAGGAACGAGCTCGGCCTGAATAGAGCGAATGTGGCAAAGCGTAGAGAAAATGGGTCATGGTGTTTTGCTCGATAAATAAAGTAGATTAGTCTTTTGATTTGCTGCGATAAACCAGTACAAATGGCAGAAAGAAGAAAAACATTAAAATACCAATCAGGATATTGTCACGAAAAACATTATGCAGGGCGTTATACATAATCTGTGTGACAAAGCTGTAGCCCGCTGGCATGGGTAGTACATTGTTCTCCGCTAGATATTGCTGATAGCGGCCCAGCATAAGCTGTAACTGAGCAGGATTTTCCGCACTGAGGTCTTTTGTCTCGCCCGGATCGGCAACAATGTTAAATAGGCGCCACTGGTTGTCTCCCCAGGTATCACGGTTAAAGACGATTTTATAGTCGCCCATAAACAGTGCACCATGGCCAACCAGTTCATGGCCAACCGCATCCTCGTCAGCGTAAACAGTCTCGGCACTGCCCTTCACCAGAGGCAAAAGGCTGCGTCCAACAATCGGCTCTATTGAGCGGCCGCCATAGCGAGCAGGTGCGGGCTCAACATCAGTCAGAGCTAAAATCGTGGGCGTGATATCGGTGACAAATGCAAACGCATTGCTCAGCTGGTTTTTAACCTCTATGCCGGCGCCAGAGATAATCATAGGCACGCGCATACCGCCCTCACCCAGATAAAATTTGTAATAGGCTAGCGGTGATGCAGCAGCGCTGGAAAAACCGGGGTTAATAGCATTAAAACTACCTTTTAGGCCCAGAGTTTCATAGTCGACACTGTAACCCTGAGAGGCCAAGCTGCGACTATTTCTCCAGGAATTTTGAACTGGCTCGCCCATGGCCTCAGCGCCATTGTCCGAGGAAAAAATAAATACTGTATTGTCATATTCGCCTATAGCTTTTAAGTGTTTCACCAGGCGGCCAATATGATGATCCATAGCCTCAACCATAGCGCCGTAAACTGCCATACGCTTGGCCTCATAGGCTTTTTCATCAGCGCTTAAAGCATCCCAGTCGGCGGTACTGGCCATAGTTACCATCGCGGTATCCGCTGGCACTATTCCCAAAGCAATAGCTCGCGCCAGTCGCTCCGTACGCAGGGCCGTCCAGCCATCATCATAGACACCCATATAGCGATCAATATATTCCTGGGGGGCCTGTACGGGGATATGCACCGCCTGAAATGGCACATAGGCGAAGAAAGGCTGGCCGTCGCCCTGATTGCTATCGATAAACTCAATGGTTTTATCCACTAAAAAACGCGATGAATAAAAGTCCTCGGGAAGCTGGTACTCCTCCCCATCCGCATACCAGTTAGCTTTTTTATAGATCGGCAAATAGGGTTTTTGCTCCCAGTTATCGGCGCCGGAATCCCCCAGCGCCACTGTGCGTTCGAAGCCCCGCACACTGGGCAGCTGGTCCGAGGTCTGACCCAGATGCCACTTGCCTGCCATGTAGGTGTGATAACCGGCGTCCTGCAACAGCGTGGCTACAGTCACTACATTGTGCCCCAGGGTGCCGGAATAATGGCTGTACTGTGACTGCTCTGGCGGGATCATTTCCGGGATATTAGGCACACCTGAGCGATGGCTGTCCACGCCAGTTAACAACATAGCTCGGGATGGAGCGCAGTTGGCGCCAGTATGGTAATTGGTAAAACTGAGGCCCTGTTCCGCCAATGCCGAGATACTTGGCGTATTGATTTCACTGCCATAGGAAGCCAGGTCAGTAAAGCCCAGATCGTCGGCCAGAATCAAAACAATATTAGGACGCTCTTGAGCCCTTAACATTGTGGACTGCCCCAGTGCTAATAACAGTAGCAATAAAATCGCCAGTGGCCGGCATCGGCCTAATCTAAACGCCACCATTAGTCCTTATCGGCTAACCGGATTGAGCCAAGATAAAAAACAACACAGGCAATAATTTCTACTGCAATCATATCCACCGCCAGACTGGCACCGTGAAACATCCACGCCATAGTGCGCATAACTGCCGTAAGACCCAGCAGTATAATCGGCGGGTAATACCAAAAGCGGCGACCACTAGTCAGCGCCAGCAGGATAAAAATGGCCAGCGACAAGAAGAAGGCACCCAGATCACCAATTTGCGAACTAAGACCCAGACCCTCCATGAGTGTCATACCAAATTCCGCGGCAACCCCTTCCGGTGCCACCAGCCAGCGCATGCCAATTGAGGCAAATACCAGAGCCAGTATGGCAACAATAATTTTCAGAATTTTATTCATTGTTATTTCCCCTTGTTGAGTTTTAACTTTGAGACTTCAGACTAAATCCAAAACCTGAATAACCGGCGCAGCAGACACCAGCCCGCCCATCATTTTCTGGGCCTCAATAAAGTAATCCGTCTTGCCATGGGCATCAATATCTGCGGCACTGCGATACTGCTCCATCACCACATATTCCTGAGGGTTGGACTTACTGCGGTGCAAAGCGTAGAGCAGCGTACCCTCCTCATTGGCCAATACTTTTTCAGTAAGACCCTTAAACAGGGTTTCAAATTCTTCGTTTTTACCGTCTTGAACGCTAATTGTTGCCAGTACTCCCAGTGCCATTGCGGCCTCCTATTGTGGTTAATTTAATCCAATACTATTGATAATTACTGCTCTGGTATCCATAGGATTAATCACCCCATCGATCTCCAAAAATGCTGCTGCTTCAGCAGCTTTGCCGCCCTCGTACATCTTGGCCACCAGCTCGTTAAACAGATCCTCCCGTGCCTCGCCTTCAAGTTCTTCCAGCTCTTTTTTAAAACCCAGCTTCACGGCACCTTCGAGACCCATGCCACCAAATTCGCCCATTGGCCAGGCGGCACTGTAGACCGGCTTAACAAACGAGCTGCCAGCCATGGCCATAGCGCCCAGACCATAGGCCTTACGCACGAAAATACACACCAGGGGCGACTTAAGATTGGCGCCCGCGGTAAATAGCTCGGCCATTTTGCGGGCGGCACCCTCAGCCTCACTGTCTGGTCCCACCATAAAGCCCGGGGTATCGCAGAGACTAATCAGGGGCAGAGAGAAGTTGCTGCAAAGATTTAAAAACCGCGCGGCCTTGGCCGCAGATAAGGCATCCACTGCACCACCAAGCACCTTGTTATCATTGGCGATCAAGCCACAGGGATGACCTTCAATGCGCACGAAACCAGTGACAATGGTTTTGCCATAGTCAGGCTGTAACTCCAAAAAGCTATTATCATCGGCCAGCACATTAATCAGTTTTCTAATATCGTAAGTAAAACGCCTGTCCTCCGGCATTATGCTCTGCAGCAGCGTTTGATCTGCTGCAGTCCAGTTCTTGAGCGGACCCTGAAAATATCCCAGCACCTGTTGGGCCAGTGCCGTCGCTTCTGTCTCATCGGCGGCCAGAATATCAATCACCCCATTTTGGATATTAACCTCGGCAGGACCAATCTCCTCTGGCGTAAAAGATCCCAGTCCGCCGCCTTCAATCATGGCCGGACCAGCCATACCTATGTAGGACGACTTGGTAGCGATACAAATATCAGCACCCCCATACAGAGCTGCATTACCGGCAAAGCAGTAACCATTGTTGACCACAATTCGTGGTACAACTCCCGCCAGCTGACTCCACACCAGCCAGGTGGTGATATTAAGACCTGCTATCTGGGTAGTGACATCCGTATCCCCGGGCCGACCACCGCCGCCCTCGGTATACATCACCACCGGCAGTGTTCGCTCGGTCGCTACCTCTAACATTCGGTCGATCTTGGCATGGTGGAAAAATCCCTGAGTACCGGCCAGGCTCATATAATCATTAATAATCACCACCGCCTGAGACTGATCGGCCCCAAACAGGTCGGTATTAATTCTGGCTAATCCAGTAATCACACCATCGGCAGCAGTTTTAGATTTTAGTTCTTCAGCACTCCGGCGATTGCGCTGGGCAGCCACGGCAAACTGCCCGTACTCAACAAAGCTACCGCCATCCACCAAATGCTCGAGATTCTCTCGAGCCGTGCGATAACCTTTACCATGGCGCTTTTCGACATCCGCAGTACGGTTGCCATCAAGGGACTCCGCAACGCGATCCATAAAGGGGCCAATACTGTGATGATCCGATTTTTTTGATGCCATAAAAATAACCTTATTAAGCCGCCGTATGCAGCGTCAATTGACGCTCAATTTCACGGGCCACCAACCATAGCCTGTCCTGCCCCCAGAGAGCCAGCACCGACTCTCCCTGTTTATCCAGCAGGCGGAAACTCGGCACACCCCAGAGACCGGCCTGATACATGGCCAATCGATTACTCTCTAATATCTCCTGCCAGCCAGACTGACCCAGCAGCGTTTTAGCCACAGTCCAGTCGAGTCCGGCTTTTTCAACAACCAGTTTTAGACCGCGATTATTATTGGTATTGACCCCTTGAGCAAAGGCCGAACTCAGGAAGCTGGATATTAATTGGTTGCCCAAACCCTGTTCACAGGCCCAGGGATAGAGGGAATAGCAGCGCCGCGCGGGCTCGCCAATGGGGTCATAAAAATTACCAAAGGGCACTCCGGCACTGCGCGCCTCACGGGCGGCATCAGTAAAGATATACATGCCTTTCTCACGGGTCGCAGGCACACCACGCATCACCATGGGCAGCACCGGGCGCACCACCAGGTTAACGCCGGTCTTCTCCGCCAGTGCCAATGTCTGGTCAAAGACCATGGCGGTATAGGGACTGCGCAAAGAGGGAAAGATTTCCAATGTCAGGCTGCCATTGTCTCTGTGCTTGCCCGCCTCAACCTCAAAGCGCGGCATTAGCATGGGCTGTGGTGGATTATTGTCCGCTCCCAGTTCAGCCAGACGCGCCTCTAAATAATGCAGCCGGTCAATACCCCAATACCATTCCCCACCATAATAGAACATGGCCCCTGAATAATGTTTTAACTCTGCGCGCCTGGCATTGCCCTGAGCCAGACATGCTTTAAGCTGTTTCTCTGATACACAACCATGCTTCTCTGCCAATTTATTTAGGGCTGCAGCATCACCTGACCACATAGCAGCGCCCACAACAGCAGCCAGCGCAATAAAGCTTTCATCCTCTTTGCCGGCCAAAATTGACCCTGCTTTGGCAAATGCCTCAGGGTCGGGAAGCCCTTGTGAATGGGGGAAATCCAAATTGTAATGGGGAGCGATAAACGCGGAATCATACCGGGAGAGTTTTAATAACAGATTAGGCTCAACATTATTACCCCCGGACGGGCCATCGACCAGATAACAGCGCAGATCAATATCGTAGCGCTGACTCAGGGACCCGAGCACCTGAGCCGCCAGATGACTATATCCATCCTCCACCTGATGAAAGTATTCAACCACATGTCGGGCACCCGCAGCACGACGATGTTTTTCAATTTTTGCCCGTTTTTTAGACTGCCTCTGGGGGCTGATAACATGGGTCATAACCTTGGAAGACAACCAGCGGAAAGCAGCACTCGGGTCCATAGTAGCCGCCCCACCCTGCTCTTTAAATTGCTGCGCCATACTCAACCTCTGATTATTTTTGTTATCGAGAACAGCTGCTAAGTTAGCAGCTTATGGTTATAAAATAAACTGGCATAGTTACTGTTAATTTATTATTCTAAGAAAATATAACAGGAGGCACCCCCCAGTGAGTGTTATCGAAAAGCTGTTTCCGAAACAGGCCAATAACGAATATCAGGGCAATAGCATCGCTCTGTATGTTTTCTATCTGCTGATCGCCATGTATACCTTTCGCGGCTTTATGCATTTTCTGGCTGATGATGGCGGCATTAACAGCATAGCTTCAATTATTATTTTCCCCTTTGCAGAGGGCGCTCCCGATCCCAACAATGTGATCTACCTGTTTGCCTCGCTCTGGGGATCAGCTCAACTGATAACGCTGGGTATTTTCTATATCTGCATGTGGCGCTATCGCAATCTGCTGCCACTCCTGTGGCTAACCGTGGTCATTGAGATCCCTATGCGTATGGCCGCTGGCACCATGCACCCATTGTCGGCGCCCTATTACGAATATGTGCCCCCAGGTTCTGTGAGTAATCTGCCTCTGCTGGCCATTGCCTGCACTATGCTGGTGCTGTCCCTAAGAACTCGAAAGACCTAAATCAGCTGCGGATAATAATCTGTTCACAACCAGTGCCTTCAAGCATTGCATCCACACGCGCCCTGTCGGCCTCGGTTAACGCCTGATATTCGGCGTTAATCCACTGCAGGCACTTGCCTTGATAATTAAAGGTCTGCTGAGCCCAGACACTGCCATCAATTTCCATCTCCCAGGTCTTGTCCCCAGCCTCCATGGCTCTGGCATTGGCCAGTAGCGCTGGGGCATAAACATGACCTACTTCTTTCAGAATGTCCTTCAAGGTATCCGGCAGAGTCTCGGCGGTATTCCAATCGTCCGTGCTGGGCTCAAGCCCGGTTTGATCTTCCATCAGCCCGGTATAGGCCACTGTGCGAGGAGACAATTTGTGAGTAATAGCTCGCGACGTGGGATCAAAACCCACTAACTGGGTGAACTGTCCATACAGAGCAAAGTCAGATGCCCCTGGGCGCCCCCCCATTAGATAAGGCTGATCGGTCAGGTGTGACTCCAAAGCCATCAGCAAGCGCTCGTAGCTAGCATCGATAAGCGGAGCAGTCACCTGGTTAGAACCCACCACATGCAGACGACCCACCTGACGATCAGTAATATAGGGCTTGAACTTAGCTAAGGCTTCCTCAGTCAGATTGACCTTCTGAAACAGGGGCAACAGGGTTCCTGCGTTGTCTGCGTCGACCTCTTTATGCCAGCGATAATGGAACATATATTTAGTGCACCATTCGTCAGCAAAATCTTCCAGTAAATAATCGATAAAGGCCATAGCCGGATCATCGGGAAGCACCGACCGACCCTCATGCTCAGCCTCCAGCCGTCTAATAATAGGTGTTGAATCACAGATCGCCTGCATCTCCCCCACCTCATTGGGCAGTATAAAGGTGGGCAACAGGGCTACCTTGGGTTTAGCTATACCCATTTCAGTCAGCACAGCACTGGGGTCTCCCCAGATAGTACTGTGGGCAATGCGTCTATATCTCAGTAGCGCTGTCATTTTTCTGGTATAGGGTGATGGCGGGCTGCCGATAAGGGTAATGGGCTGATTTTGAGACATAAAAAGCTCCTGTAGCGGCGTTTGATTATCCAATTGCAAATATATTGACACACCCTGTGCCACCATGTCACCCTCTTAATACTTGCGGTTATGGGAAAAATATAAAATGAAAAAATCCTATTTTGTTGGTCTACTGGTGCTTATTTTGGGCTTGGGTGTATACAGTCAGCGCGGTGATATTTTTCTCGCCCTGGTGCCCGCTGGTATGGAAGCCAATCTGCAAAGTAACAAAATCGAGGAACTGGGAGACGGGCTGCACATCGCCCTCTGCGGTGCCGGAGGCCCTATGCCCTCGGCGAGTCGCTCTGGGCCCTGTGTCGCAGTGACTGCCGCCGGCAAATTATTTTTGGTGGATACGGGTAGCAATGGTATTCGCAACCTCGGCCTTATGGGTTATGCGCCAGGTCTGATCAGCGGGGTTTTTTTAACCCATTTTCACTCAGACCATATTGATGGCCTGGGCGAAGTAGCCACACTGCGCTGGGCCGGTGGCGCCCAGCATACGCCGCTCAATGTCTACGGCCCTGAGGGTGTTGCCTCCATAGTTAATGGTTTTAATCAGGCCTATGCTCAGGACCATGTCTATCGCATTGATCACCATGGCCATAGAGCCACACCACCGAGTGGCGCCGGCATGGTCGCAGTTAGCACACCACTGCCGGTTGATGGCGAACTTATTACTGTCTATGAACAGGATGGTCTAAAAGTGGAAATGCTGGCGGTGGATCATTTTCCCGTATCCCCTGCCGTGGCGTACAGATTTAGTTATGGGGGCCGCACAGCATTGATATCTGGAGATACCAGCAAATCAGCCAACATTGAAAAGTTTGCTCAGGATATTGACCTGCTGGTGCACGAAGCTTTGTCACCCCCATTGCTCAAGGCTATGAACCAGGGTGCGACCAATGCCGGCCAAGCCAATATGGCGAAAATATTTCATGATGTCCTCGACTACCATGCTTCTCCCATAGAAGCCGCCGAGACTGCCCGAGATGCGAACGTGGGTCATCTGCTCTACTATCATGTGGTGCCTCCATTAGATCAACCCGGCGCCGAAGCGGCCTGGCTGGAGGGTGTTGATCAGTATTTTACCAAGTTTACTCTGGGTCAGGATGGCACCTCGATCTCACTGCCAGCCAACTCTTCAGATATCCTGGTTGATAACAGTGGTTTGTAGCCAGCGGACAGCCCTCGCGAAGTGCAAGTTTAGGCAAACTATGACAAAATCACGCACTTCATTTCCCCATAGAAGCCAACCCTATGTCAGATAACAGCAGCAGCTCCGTAAAAGTAGATGGACGACGCCTGCGCAGCGACCGCAGTCGCCAGGTCATTGTTGAATCCATGCTGCAACTGATCAATGACGGTAATCTGGTACCCACGGCCCAACAAATTGCTAATCATGCAAAAGTGGGTATCCGCTCGGTGTTTCGTCACTTTGAAGATATGGAAGCCATTTTTGAAACGGCCGATCAAATTTGGCGCGAGGGCTTTATTGGCAAGTCCTCCTCCGTAGACCCTTCACTGCCGCTGGCTCAGCGCTTGGAATGGGCTATAAGTAAGATGCAAGAGTTTTACGAAGATAACAGTAACATCATGAAATCTACCGCCATCAGACGCTGGCGGTCCGCCTTTTTGAAACAAAACTACGCCAAATATCAGAGCCGAATGCGTGCTGATATTATTCGCGCTCTGCCGGAGGTTGGTCAGCTGCCAGGTCCTAGCCAAGAGGCCATATTTGCGATTATCTCCTTCGAGTACTGGGATCGATTACGCGACCATCAATCGCTCAGCACTGACGAGAGCAGAGAGCTGCTGATTGACCTGCTAAAAAATCTGATCCCCGGGGCCTAAATAGTCTTAAAACCCGAACTCATGGGTCATGGTTTTCGATTTACACCCAAATAGCCCCACGGCTACTCTGTTGCGCGTGAAATCTCCATCTGCGAGCGCGTTTTAAAGAGGATAATGCCATGGCTAAAACCATCGACTTTTATTTTGATTTCGGCAGCCCCACCGCCTATCTGGCTCATAAACGCCTGCAGCAATTAAAAGCACAATATAACTGCACGCTAAACTACAAGCCCATACTCCTAGGTGGATTGTTCAAAGCCTCTGGCAATACCTCTCCCGTAACAGTGCCGGCCAAAGGCAAATATATGATGGCCGAGGATCTGCCGCGTTTTGCTACTCTGTATCAGGTGCCACTGGTTATAAATCCGCACTTTCCGATTAATACGCTCAATCTGATGCGTGGCGCAGTGGCTATGCAGGGGCAAAACTATTTTGAAACCTATGTAGATGCTGTCTACGACGCAATCTGGGTCAATAAAGAGAATATGGGGGAGCTGGAGGTGATTGGCAGAGTTCTGGCAGATGCTGGCTTAGACGCCGAGCAGATTATTGCCAGCACCCAGGACCCAGAGGTTAAGACTCAGCTGATTAGCAATACGGAATCTGCCGTCGCTCTTGGCTGTTTTGGCGCCCCCACTATGTTTATGGATGGGCAAATGTTTTTCGGCCAGGATCGTATCCAATTTATCGAAATGGCTCTACAATAAGTCAAAATTATTATTAAGATCGGTGAAATAAAAAGAATAACTTAGGGGAAATATATGGCACCTCGTATAGCAAAATTTGCCGCTGCACTATTGTTTGCAACCGGCCTTGTGCAGGCTAATGTCACTGTGGTTGACCAACAGGCAATCACCGACCCAGATAGCGAATGGCTGAGCTATGGCCGCAACTATAAAGAACAGCGCTTCAGCCCACTGAGCAAAATCAATCGCGACAATGTCGACGAACTGGACCTCGCCTGGTCATTTAAATTTTCCACCGCTCGCGGCATGGAAGCTACCCCTTTAATGCACGACGGTGTTCTCTATGTCAGTACTGGCTGGTCCCATGTTCATGCTCTGGATGCCCGCACCGGCGAGCAACTCTGGCACTACGATGCCCAGGTACCCAAAGACCATCTGATTAAAACCTGCTGCGGCGCGGTTAATCGTGGTGTAGCCATGTGGCAGGGCGAAGAAGAGTCAGATCTGCAGGTATTTTTTGGTACCCTCGATGGAAGACTGATTGCCCTAGACGCCAAGACCGGTGAAATGAACTGGTCGACCCAGACTACCCCTGACAACAGCAACTACAGTGTCACCGGTGCACCGCGAGTGATAGATGGCAAAATCATCATTGGTAATGGCGGCGCCGAGCTGGGTGTGCGAGGCTATATTACTGCCTACGACGTAACCAATGGCGACCAGCTATGGCGCTTTTACACTGTACCCGGCAATCCCAACAAGCCCCAAGAGCACCCTGCTTTAGAAGTTGCCTTAGAGACCTGGGGCGATAAGTCATGGCACAAAGTTGGCGGCGGTGGCGGTACAGTTTGGGACTCCATTGTCTATGACCCGGAGCTGGATCTGCTCTATATAGGAACAGGTAATGGCTCACCGTGGAACCGAGAACTGCGCAGCCCCGGCGGCGGCGACAATCTCTATGTCAGCTCTATCGTGGCTCTGAAACCAGATACAGGTGACTATGTATGGCACTATCAGGTTACTCCTAAAGATAACTGGGACTACACTGCAACCCAGCAGCTCACCCTGGCCGAGATTGAACACAAGGGTGAAATGCGTCAGGTGATAATGCAGGCGCCTAAAAATGGTTTCTTTTATGTGCTCGACCGGGCTACAGGAGAACTGCTGTCCGCAGAGCCCTTTGCCAAGGTTACCTGGGCCAGCCATATTGATATGGAAACTGGCC
>JAYPYO010000048.1:0-15651 GCA_038135995.1 Porticoccaceae bacterium | reverse complement strand
ATTGAGGTGCAGTTTGTTGCCACCAACAATGCCACCATGCCCTGGGATTTTTATCCTGTCGAGGAGCGCGTGGTAGTAAATCCGGGCGAGGCGCGAGAAGTGGTTTTCTACGCGCACAATAGAACCGGTGAAGACATGCTGGGTCAGGCAATACCCAATGTGCTGCCCAACAATGCTGCGGACTACTTCCACAAAACCGAATGTTTCTGCTTTAACAACCAGCCCCTGGCTGCTGGCGAGAGCGCCGAGTTGGCGCTGGTGTTTATCGTAGATCCAGATTTACCGGCCAGTGTTAATACAGTAACCCTGTCCTACACAATGTTTGATATCACAGATCGCACCCTGGTGCAGGTCTCACAAGTACAGTAAACGGAGAGTAACAATGTCAACTGAAGGTACTTATTACGTTCCAGAGCAGAGCAAATTGCCCATCTTTGCGGCAACCGGCATGGGTGTAATGGCCTATGGCGCAGCCTCATGGGTATTGGAGGGCGGGTCTTCCACAATCTTCCTGATTGGTTCACTAATAATGGCCGCCGTGCTGTACAAATGGTGGAGCATAGTTATTGACGAGAATATGCGCGGTCTCGCCAGCCCACAGCTCAAGCAGTCCTATGTGCTGGGTATGCTGTGGTTTATTTTTTCCGAAGTAATGTTTTTTGCTTGCTTCTTTGGCGCCCTGTTCTATGTTCGTGTGTTAGTGAGTTCCTGGATTGGTGGTGAAGCCGCGGTTGGTTGGTTTGATGACACGCCTACAGATGCTGCCGTAGCTAACGCGCAACTGCTCTATCCTGGTTATGAGAATGTCTGGCCACCGATGGTAACACCGGATCAGGCAGTTAATGGTGACGCAGCTCAGTTTAAAGGGCCAGATGAAGCCATGAACAATCCAGGTATAGCTAACTGGGCATCCTGGTTGCCATTCTGGAACACTGTTGTTCTGCTGACCTCTAGCTTTACGGTTCATGTGGCTCACGTAGCACTGAAAGATGACAACCGTAAAAAGTTTAATAGATGGCTGGGTATCACCGTTGGCCTGGGTATTTTCTTCCTGTTCTTGCAGGCCGAGGAATACATCCATGCCTATCAAGAGCTGGGTCTCACCCTGGAGTCTGGAATCTACGGAACCACCTTCTTTATGCTGACCGGATTTCACGGCATGCACGTAACCCTGGGTACTGTCATGCTGTTAATCCAATGGCTGCGCGGCCTCAAGGGACACTTTACACATGATGACCAGTTTGGCTTCGAAGCGGCCTCCTGGTACTGGCACTTTGTCGACGTGGTCTGGGTAGGTCTGTTTATATTTGTCTACATACTGACGTAGTCAATACTGTTAGAGAATACGATGCGGCCAGGTATCCCCTGGCCGTTTTTATCTGTGCAAAAAGTTACTCAGGTTTGCTGACAGGTGCCGGCATCTGAGCAGGGGGTGCAGGCTGGGGGTTTACTCTAGTTGCTTCCGGGTGTAGCTTGCGATCCCAAGGAGCGCTGCTGCCAAGCTGACCTGTAAAGATACCGTAGGCAATGGTTATCAGCAGCAGTGCAGCCAAGGTAATGCGCGTACCCAGAGCGACCAGCAGGCGTCGCTTGGAGTTGCCAAGGTCTTTGACCAGAAAATTGAGCCCACTAAATAGACTGATAAGTACAGCAATAAATAGTACGACGATAATAGTCTTTAACAGCATAATATTGACCACTCTTGAGAAAGGTTGGAATTTAAACACAGATGACCACTGAGCCCCAATACTCTACGCAGGGATTCCACTGGCAGCCCAACAAAAATCTGTTGCTGCTGAGCTGCTGCCTGTTTCCACTGCTGGTTGGGCTGGGTTTTTGGCAACTAGATCGGGCTGAGGAAAAGCGGCGTATTGTTGAGCAGTACAGAACAAATCAACAGGCCACTCCTGCCACAGTTGCAGAGCTGATCGCTGAAGATAGCTTGCAGTACCGCAGCGCCTGGTTAAAAGGACAGCTAGATGCACAGCGCCGTCTGATTCTCGATAACCGCGTCAAGAACGGTCGACCTGGTTACGAAATACTTGAACCGCTGCGGGTAGATGGTCTGGACCAGACAATACTAGTTAACCGAGGCTGGGTATCCGCTTCACTGGATCGCACCCAACTGCCTCAGGTAGAACCGGTCACCGCAACAGTGCAGTTGCGCGGTTCACTGTACCAGAGCCTTGGGGGGTACCACCTGGATGATGGGATTGGTCTGGTTAGTCAATGGCCGGCTCGGGTGGGCTGGGTGTCCGCTGCTCGAGCTACAGAATTATATGGCGAAGATTTCTTCCCCTATCAGCTGCGCCTTGATCAGGATAGTCCGGGGGCGCTACAAACCGGCTGGGCCACAGTTTCAGTGCAGCCAGCCAAGCACACTGGTTACGCGGTACAGTGGTTTGTTATGGCACTGGTACTATTACTGATGACTGTTATCGCCAACTCAAACTTGGCAGAATGGTTAAAACAGCGCACTGCAAAATAAGTCAGGCGCCAAACACAGGATTGATAGCAATGACAGAACAGACTGAGATAACCGCCAAGCAGCGTAGCTTCCAATATCAGATTTGGCTGATGCTGATTATCGTGTTTGGTGTAATCCTGGCCGGATTTTTGATGGTTCCTAAAACCGAAGAAGAACGCCTAGCGATGATGGAGCGCATGGGAACCACCAATCAGGGCTCTATAGTCAGTCCCACCGTGGATATGACTGCCCTTCTCGGCGCCCTGCCCCAGGGCGAGGCACCCAAGTGGAAAGTCGTGGTGGCCGGCGGTGAAGGCTGTGATCAGGGCTGCCAGGACGTACTAATTAATAGCCGCCAGATTCATATGCTACTGGGTAAGTCTAGTGGTCGCCTTGAGCGCATTTACCTCCCCTCCAGCGCTGACCTTGAAATTATAGATACCGAAGAGCTCCAGGCTGTACATCCCTATTTGCTGATTCATGCTATTGAAAATCAGACACTGAGCACCCTGCTGCAGGGCACCTCAGCGGACTGGGATCTGCGTGATACTCGCTACTTTGTGGTCACGCCAGATTACCAGGCGGTTTTATTTTATACCCAACAGCAGGATGGCGGTGGATTGCTAGATGATCTTAAACATCTGCTAAAATACTCACCTAACCGATAGCAACCGAGCCCTTGGAATAAACAGTATGTCCAGTATTGATACCAGCACCGCAGTAACCTGGCGCGACTACCTAGAGCTATGCAAGCCCAATGTAGTTGCCCTAATGATACTGACCTCAGTGATCGGCATGCTACTGGCCACTGAGCAGGGCGTACCAGTGCAGATACTGCTGTTTGGCAATCTGGGTATTGCGCTCTGTGCCGGCTCCGCGGCCGCGGTCAATCATATTGTCGATCGCAATGTGGATGACAAAATGGCGCGCACAGCTGATCGCCCAATAGCTCAAGGCCGTCTGGAGCCCCAGCAAGCAGTAATATTCGCTCTGCTCACCGGCTTGGCTGGCATGGTTATCCTGCTGCTGTTTACCAATGTTCTCACTGCCTGGTTAACTCTGGCTTCCTCAGTGGGCTATGCCTTCGTATACACCATGTTTCTCAAGCGTGCCACACCACAGAATATTGTTATCGGTGGTCTGGCGGGCGCTGCGCCACCATTGTTGGGTTGGGTCGCAGTCACCGGCGAGATTCACCACAATGCCCTGCTGCTGGTGCTGATTATTTTCGCCTGGACGCCCCCTCACTTTTGGGCTCTGGCAATACACCGCAAAGAGGAATATGCCCAGGCCAATATCCCCATGCTGCCGGTTACCCATGGCGAGAAATACACCAAGATCAATATCCTGTTGTACACAGTGATGCTAATGGTTATCACCACCCTGCCCTATCTGACGGGCATGTTTGGTCTGCTCTACCTGGTCGGCTCGCTGTTATTGGGTGGCCGGTTTTTATACTGGGCAATTTTTATGTGGTTTGACAAAGACAGTGGTATGAAAACTTTTAGGTTTTCAATTATCTACCTAATGGTATTGTTTGCTTTGATGCTGCTAGACCACTACCTGCTCGACAAGACGCTATATATCTAGCCTAGAGCCGCTTAACCATAGTCACAATTTTACTGGATCTACAATATGACACAGCAAGCTGGAATCCGACGCACCATCGCCATTGTATTGGCCTTTATTTTAGTTGTGGTCTATGGCTTTATCTGGCGCATGAGTCAGCCAGTTATTATGGATAATGAGCAACTGCGGGTAAATGGCGCCATTGTCTTGGATCAGCCAAGAATCTTTAGTGACTTTGAGTTGGTGGATCATCGCGGCGAGACCTTTAATATTGCACGCATGCAGGGTCTGTGGACCATTGTATTTTTTGGCTTTACCAACTGTCCGGATATTTGCCCAACCACGCTGGCAGTGCTCAATGATACCTACAGCAAAATGAAAGACCGCGAGAAAGAGCAGCTGCAGATCGTCATGATCTCGCTGGATTCAGAGCGCGATACAGTGGACAAGCTAGCCGAATATGTGCCCTACTTCAATGAAGAATTTATCGGCGTTACCGGCAATAAGCACTTGATTCGCCGTCTGACCGCTGAAATCAATATTGCTTACAACAAAGTGCCATTAGAAGGCGAAGACTACACCGTAGACCACAGCACACAGCTGGTTTTGATCAATCCCAAAGGTCATTACCATGGCTTTTTTAGAGCACCCCATAACGAAACTATGCTGCGTAGCACCTGGCGCTCAATCTCCTCGTCTTTTTAAAAGCCCTTAGCTTAAAAAACCACCCTAAGTTCGCTGGCGAAAACCCAGCGACAGAGTAAACAGCAGCGCAGCGCAAAGCACCACCGCGGGCCCCGCCGGAGCATCAGTAAACCAGGACAGAGCCAAGCCCATCACCACGGTAAGCATGGCTATTGCACTGGCGGCCATCGCCATTTGCTCTGGGGTATAGGTTATCCGCCGCGCCGTTGCCGCAGGTATGATCAGTAATGCGGTAATCAGCAGCACACCAACAATTTTCATGGCAATAGCAATTACCAGCGCGGTAATCAGCATCAGTGCCGTGCGCACCAGGGATACATTGGTGCCCTCCACCGCCGCCAGCTCGGCATCTACGGTAATATTAATCAGCTGTTTCCACAGGCATCCCAGCAGTACCAGCACCAGGGCCGCTACGCCATAAATCACCCATAGATCGGCCCGGGTAACCGCTAGCAGATCGCCAAATAACAGAGACATCAGATCGACGCGCACATCTGGCAGCAGTGAAATAACCACCAGACCAGCGGCCAACGCAGAATGGGAAAGAATACCCAGCAGGGTGTCCAGTGATAAAAAACCACGCTGTTCAAGGACCACCAGGCCCAGAGCCATTATTAGGGGCACCGCGGTCACTGTAATATTAAGATTAACCTCCAACAACACGCCCAGAGCCACCCCCAACAGCGCACTGTGGGCCAGGGTGTCGCCAAAATAGGCCATGCGTCTCCAGACCACAAAGCAGCCCAGAGGCCCAGCCACCAGCGCCACGCCCAAACCCGCCAGCAGAGCATAGACAAGAAAATCAGTCATGATCACAGCCCTCCCCGTGTTGATGCACTCCCTGCGCATCTAATACCTCGCCATGAACACTGTGTTGATGATCATGGTGATGAGCATAAATGGCGGTTTCGCCAAAGATATCCAGGTAGGCTGGGTCCTTGGTAACCTGCTCTGGGCGGCCATAACAGCAGATATGGTGATTTAGGCAAATCACCTGGTCCGTTGCCGACATTACAATATGCAGATCATGGGATACCATCAGCACCGCACAGTTAAGGCTTTTACTTAGCTCGCCGATCATCTTATAAAGCTCATTTTGACCATTGACGTCGACCCCCTGCACTGGTTCATCCAAGACCAGCAGATTGGGTTTGCGCAAAATTGCCCTAGCCAGCAGTGCTCTCTGCATTTCGCCACCAGACAGCTTCTGAATAGGGGTTGCCGCCAGATGACCTATGCCCACGGATTCGAGTGCGCTGTGACAGGCACTGTGAGATGTATTGGCCAGCTGCAAAAAACGGCAGGTCGAGATCGGTAGTGTAGGGTCGATATGTAGTTTCTGAGGCATATAGCCTATATTGAGATTGGCCGCAGGGATTACAGAACCAGAGTCGGGCTTTAACAAGCCCAAAATAATCCGTACAAGTGTCGATTTTCCGGCTCCGTTGGGGCCGATAAGCGTGGTAATCTCCCCCTGATTGAGCTGCAGGCTGACATTGTGTAGAACGTGCTGGCCGGTAAAGCCTTTATTGACCTTATCAAGGCTTATTAGCGTATTACCAGAGCTCTTGAGCCTGTTGTCAGAATCCGCTAGTGGGCTGTTAGTCATTGTTGACAGTCTCCTGGTGTTCAATACATTGCGGGCACAGGCCAAAAAGTTCTAGGCATTGGTTTTGTAAGGTAAAATTCACCTTAGCACTGGCGCTTTGAAGCATGCTATTAATAGTATTATCGGCCATTTCTGCTACGCTGCCGCACTCTGTGCAAATCATAAACAGATTGCTGTGCTCGCTGTTGGGGAAAGGGCAGCCGATATAGGCGTTTAAAGATGGGAGCCGGTGAATTAGCCCAAGTTGCAATAAAAACTCAAGGGCCCGGTAAATTGTGGGGGGTGCGATGGGCTTTTTGAGCTGCGTGCTCAGTTGATCCTGCAGCTGATAAGCCCCCAGGGGTTTATGGCTCTGCCACAACAGGCGCAAGACGGCCTCTCTGGTAGTCGTCATTCGCTGGTTCTGCTCAGCACAGATATCATGGGCTCGAGTCAGAGCAGCTTTAATACAGCGGTCATGATCATGAGGCTGATATGCGAGTCGCGAATTTGTCAGCATAAGCGGCGTGCCACAATGTGGATTAACAGCAGTTGTTATAATATAACATTTATTTGCGGCTTGAATAGCTTTTTGGCTAGGGTAAAAATCAAAAAGCGGTCAAAGCCATTGGAAACAGATTGATATATGCTTAAAAAGATACAATATAACGTTTGTGTGCTGGTGCTTGTTCTAGGCGCCTCTATTCCTGTCAGTCTGCACGCAGACAGCGGTGCTGTGCCAATGATAGTTACCACTATCAAACCCTTAGCTATTATTGCCAAATCAGCGGTCGGTGATGCTGCTGAGGTAGAGTACCTTCTACCCGCCAACCAATCGCCGCACAGTTTGTCTCTGCCAATATCTGCGCTTAAGAAAATTACTGAAGCAGACCTTATTGTATGGATAGGTCGAGATTTTGAAACCAGAAGCGCTAAAACCATGGCCAAACTGTCTCCCAGCAAGAAAATTACTGTTGCGGATGAGATAGAAAAGCTTGTAGCAGGCGGGGATCTAAGGGGAGACAACAGTCAGGACAATAGCTATTCGATCGACCCTCATCTTTGGCTAGATCCAACTTATGGCAATTCCATTGCCGCGGAAATCCAGACTCGGCTGGGTTTGCCGATTAAAAAAATTATAGCTGAAGACAATATTCAGTTGTTAAAGGCCTCTGTGATGTTCTCTGAGGGCCAAAACTACCTCAGTCATCATGCCGCTTACCAACACTTTATCCGGGCCTTTGAGCTGCCTGCCGGCATGTCCATCAGGAACGCCCAGGGGCATGCGAAAGGTGTGCAAAGCCAGCTGCAGCTGCGAAAGACTATGGCCAAGGCCAATTTTAGCTGTATTTTTATAGAGCCCCAGTACCAGGGCAAGGACGCGGCTATTATCGCCGCCCAATTTGATCTGCCATTGGTAGCACTGGACCCCCAGGGCCTTTCTCAGCCACTAAACAATAGTGCCTATGAAGAATTTATGGCCGGCTTGGTAGCGCAATTTAAAGCCTGCTTCCAGTAAATCATGTATCCTTAAAGTTCCAATTTTCGTCCAAAAAGCGCGCAGACTATGGCCACAAAAACACCGCTGATCCTTGTCGATGGCTCTTCCTATCTCTACCGAGCATTTCATGCCCTGCCGCCACTGACCAATAGCAAAGGTAAGCCAACCGGAGCGGTCAAGGGCGTAATTAATATGATGCGGCGTCTGCAAAAAGACTACCCAGAGAGCACCCATGTGGTGGTGTTTGATGCCAAGGGTAAAACCTTTCGCGATGAGATATACAGCGATTACAAGGCCAATCGCCCACCCATGCCAGACGATCTGCGACTCCAGATAGAGCCGATTCATCAGATTATCCAGGCTATGGGCATGCCGATGCTGGTGATAGAGGGTGTTGAGGCCGACGATGTAATTGGTACGCTGGCGTTACAGGCCACAGCAGCACAGCAGCCAGTGGTTATTTCCACAGGTGACAAAGATATTGCCCAGATGGTCAACGAGCACATAGTTATGGAAAACACTATGACTAATACGGTGCTGGACAGGGCAGGGGTGATAGAGAAATTTGGCATTCCGCCGGAGCTGATTATTGATTATCTGGCACTGCTGGGTGACAAGTCTGACAATATTCCCGGCGTTCCGGGCGTGGGAGAAAAAACCGCCCTGGGGTTATTGCAGGGCATAGGCGGTCTGGATGATATCTATGCCCGATTGGACGAGGTCGCCGGTCTGGCGTTCCGCGGTGCCAAGACCATGGGTCCCAAGCTTGAGGAGCATAGAGAGCTGGCCTATCTCTCCTACAAGCTAGCCACCATTAAAACCGATGTGGCGATGGACCTGGCCCTGGACGAGTTACATAACGGTGATCCTGACGACTCAGCGCTCCTGGCCCTGTTTAAAGACATGGAATTTAAAACCTGGATCAAGGAGCTGGAAAATCCGGATACAGCACCAGTATCAAAAGCAGAGCAAAATACCTCTAGCGCAGAAGGCGCTGATTCAGCTGCAGAGACACCCGAGATACAAAGGGACTATCAGACGGTGCTTACTCAGCAGCAGCTTGATAGCTGGGTGGCCAAAATCAAGTCCGCGCCGTTAGTGGCCGTGGATACAGAGACCACCAGCCTGGACTATATGCAGGCAAAGCTAGTCGGAGTCTGTGTTGCAGTTGAGCCCGGCGAGGCAGCCTATATCCCCTTTGGTCACGATTACCTGGGCGCGCCAGCCCAGCTCAGCCAAGACAGCGTGCTGGCTCAGCTAAAGCCATTGCTGGAAGACCCAGAGATTAAAAAAGTCGGTCAAAATCTTAAATATGATATGAGCGTGCTGGCTCAACATGGCATAGATTTGCAGGGTGTTGCCTTTGACACCATGCTCGAATCCTATGTCCTGGATAGCGTGGCCACCCGCCATGATATGGATAGTCTGGCGGCAGAGTATCTGGGTGAAACCACCATCAGCTTTACCGACGTAGCGGGCAAGGGCGCCTCTCAGCTGACCTTTAATCAGGTAGCCCTGGAAGAGGCTGCTCCCTATGCTGCCGAGGACGCAGATATTACCCTGCGGCTGCATAGCACTCTGTGGCCCGAGCTATCGAAGCATGCAACACTTGAAAAAGTTTTTAAGGATATTGAGTTGCCCCTGTTGCCAGTGCTGTCGAGAATAGAGCGCACCGGTGCTCTGGTCGATGGCACGCTGCTATTTCAGCAGAGCAACGAGCTGGCTGAGCGCTTGGGCGAGCTGGAAACTGAAGCCTGGGATCTGGCGGGGCAGCAGTTTAATCTCGCTTCACCCAAACAACTGGGTGAAATACTGTTTGAAAAGCTGGAAATTCCTGTACTGAAAAAAACCGCCAAAGGTGCCCCCTCAACCAAAGAAGAGGTGCTGCAGGAACTGGCACTGGATTATCCGTTACCCAAGGTTCTACTAGAGCACCGGAGCCTAGCCAAGCTCAAGTCTACCTACACTGACAAATTGCCGACCATGATTAATCCGGCCAGCAAGCGTATCCACACCTCCTACCACCAGGCGGGGACGGCAACAGGGCGACTATCATCCTCTGACCCCAATCTGCAGAATATTCCTGTGCGCACCCCTGAGGGGCGCAGAGTTAGGCAGGCGTTTATTGCAGCTCCGGGCTGCAAAATGGTCGCGGCCGATTACTCGCAGATTGAATTGCGAATAATGGCCCACCTCTCCGAAGACCCCAGCCTGTTAAAAGCCTTTGCCGAAGGTCAGGATATACACCGCGCTACTGCGGCCGAGGTATTTGCCGTGGCAACTGAGCAGGTGACTGCAGATATGCGCCGCAGCGCCAAGGCCATTAATTTTGGACTGATCTATGGCATGTCGGCCTTTGGGCTGGCCCGCCAGCTCAATATCGGCCGCAAACAGGCTGCGGAATATATCGAGCTGTACTTTCAACGTTATCCTGGTGTGCAGAGCTATATGAACAATATTCGTCATACTGCGGCCGAACAGGGCTATGTGGAAACCGCCTTTGGTCGACGGCTCTACCTCCCTGAAATTAACTCCAGAAATGGCATGCGTCGCCAGGCTGCCGAGCGCACTGCGATCAATGCGCCCATGCAGGGCACAGCAGCCGATATTATTAAGTTAGCTATGATTCACGTAGACGACTGGCTGCAAAATTCTGACTTGCAAAGTCGCATGATTATGCAGGTACATGACGAATTGGTACTGGAAGTGCCAGACACTGAATTGGATGCAGTAAAACAGGGCCTAAATGATCTGATGGAGAATGCAGCTAGCCTGCTAGTGCCATTGGTTGTGGATGTGGGCGTGGGTGATAATTGGGATGAAGCTCATTAAGCGGCTAACCTATTGAAATTAGTGCTTATTTTTAAACGTCTTTGCTTTATTTAAAAATAAATAAAAAAGTTTAAATAAAAATGAACTTAGCTCAAAACCCCTGTCTAAAAAAAGGCAAGACAATTTGCATAATACTCTCCCCCAACTAGTTGTATGCAAAGTAAGACTCTCCAAGTAGTAAACTAAACCCTGGGTCGGTAACCGACTCAGGGTTTTTTATACCTGGTTGGCCTCGCGGCAGGCCATGTAATTAGTCTTGATCCTCAGGCGTTTCAAAATCTGCACTCAACCAGTGATTGAGCAATGTTTCCAGTTCGCTAAGACCCTGTTTTTTCAGTGATGAAAAGGTCTGCACCGACAACAATGTGCAGCCCGGATCCATGTCTCGCAGATGTTTCTCGACGCCCAGCATGGCGCTCTGAGCAGGGCCGCGCTTAAGCTTGTCGGCCTTGGTCAGCAAAATATGCACAGGAAGCCCTGCCTGGGCAGCCCAGTTGAGCATTTGCAGGTCAAAATCCTGCAGCGGATGGCGGATATCCATCAACAGAACCAGACCCGCCAAGCTCTGACGCTTCTGCAGGTACTCCGCCAAATGTCTGTCCCACTCTGCTTTCATGGCCCTGGGCACCTTGGCATAGCCGTAGCCTGGGAGATCGACCAGCCTGCCACCCTCAGCCAATTGAAAGAAGTTAATCAGCTGCGTGCGCCCTGGCGTCTTACTGGTTCGCGCCAGTCGCCCATTGCGAGTCAATGTGTTAATTGCACTAGACTTGCCCGCATTGGAGCGCCCAGCAAAGGCAACTTCACAGCCGGAATCCTCCGGACATTGCCTTATTGATGGCGCACTGGTCATAAATATTGCGCTCTGATAGTTAATTGCCGTCGAATCCATAAAAAAGACTATGCCAAGTGGCTGTAAGAAACCGGGGTTATTGGTATATAATGCGCGCGCTTTAGCCAATAGGGCTACTGTCCCATGGTCGCGCGTACTCAATGGCGACTATTCTAGCGGATTGCGAGAGTTGATTAACCATGAAAAAAAGCTTTTTAAGTATTATTTGTTTGCTGGCAGCATTTTCGGCAAACCAGGCGTTGGCTGTAGGTGATGCGGCTGCCGGTGAATCCAAGGTCGCTGTGTGCGCCGGATGCCATGGCAGTGACGGTAACAGCATGGTGCCATCCTTCCCCAAGCTTGCGGGCCTGGGCGAAAAGTATATGACAGCGCAGCTGCGTATGATCAAGTCGGGTGAGCGTGTGATTGTAGAGATGACGGGTATTCTCGACGCATCAACAGACCAGGATCTTCAGGATATGGCGGCTTACTATGACAGCAAAGCCATGGCCATTTCTGGCGCCCAGGATATCACTCTGGTCGGCATCAGCGACCCAGACGAAGCTCTGGATTTTGGTGAAAACGTCTACCGCGGCGGCAATATGAAAACTGGCGTAGCAGCCTGCACCGGTTGCCACTCACCCTCGGGCAAAGGCAACAATCCAGCTGGTTATCCCGCGCTTGGCGGTCAATATGCCAGCTATATTGAAAAGCAGCTTCTCGCCTATCGTCGTGGTGAACGCGCCAGCGGCGGCAATGCAAAAATTATGCAGGGCGTGGCGGCCAACCTCAGCGACAAAGAGATTAAAGCGGTTGCCAATTACATCTCCGGGTTGAACTAGGTAGCATAGCTGCTATCAAAGGTTGTCGACCATTTGGTTAACAATGCGCAAAGGAAATTCAGATGACTACTTGGATTAAACGTCTTACTTTTATCGCCCTGATACTGCCTATGGCCATGTGTCAGGCGCAGACAGAAAAATATCAGCAGGGTGTGCACTATGAAGTGCTTCCCCAGACCATTAGAACGGCCAATGCAGATAAAATAGAAGTTAACGAGGTGTTTTCATACACCTGCGGCCACTGCTTTAACTTTGAAGCGGTTTTGCATCCCTGGTCAGAGCAGTTAGCCGATGATGTAGATTTCCAGCAGACCCCAGCCGTCTGGCAGCCCGCTCTGGAGCCCTATGCGCGCGCCTACTACAGCGCCGTTATGCTCAAGGCCCTAGATAAGGTGCACATGCCCATCTTTGAAGCTATTCATGTTAAGCGCGAGGCGGTGCGTACAGAAGCTGATTTTGCGGCGATTTTTGCCGCCCAGGGTATAGATGGCGACAAGTTTACCAAGGCTTACAATTCCTTTGGTATGAGCAGCATGGTCAACCAGGCCAAGGCTCGAGTTCGCGGCTACCGTGTACAGGGTACTCCAGAGATTATTGTGAATGGTAAGTATCGGGTAAGTACCCGCCAGGCCGGTGGTTTTGAAGGCATGCTTAGCGTCGCCGACTTTCTTATCGAAAAGGAGCGCAGCGCCGCGGCCAAGTGAGCGCCACAGCCAGTACAGACACAAAGCATCCGGCACTCAAGAACACAAAATACGCTGTATCAACAGCGTATTTTTTTGGGCCAATTCCACCCATAGCGAGTATAGACTGAAATATCTTTATCTATAAGCGACCTATAGGTACTATGTAGCCCCTTTTTTTACCGACCCAAACAAATTGCCATTATGAAGCCAAGCATAAAGCCAAATAACCCTAATTTTTCCTCAGGGCCATGCTCCAAGCGCCCCGGATACGATGTCGCTAACCTGGATTGCTCCACTCTGGGCCGCTCTCATCGCTCCTCTGCCGGCAAGGCCGCGCTGGGGCGAGCCTGTGCAGACACCGCTGAAATACTGGGCTTGCCAGAAGGCTATAGGGTCGGCGTGGTGCCAGCATCTGACACAGGTGCTGTAGAAATGATTATGTGGTCTGTGCTGGGTGCGCGGCCGGTGGATATTTTTGCCTGGGAGTCCTTTGGCAGTGGCTGGCTCACCGATGCCACCAAACAGCTGAAGCTCGACCAGCTCAACAGCTACACCGCTGACTATGGTTTGCTGCCGGATATGAGTCAGGCCAATCCAGACCATGACTGTATCTTTACCTGGAATGGCACCACCGCGGGCGTCAAGGTTCCCAATGCCGACTGGATTAGCGACAACCGCACTGGCCTGACCATCTGCGATGCGACCTCGGCGGTATTTGCCATGGAAATGCCCTGGGAAAAGCTCGATGTTGTCACCTACAGCTGGCAGAAAGTGCTGGGCGGCGAAGGTGCCCACGGCATGTTAATTCTCAGCCCCCGGGCTGTTGAGCGTCTGGAAAATTACCAGCCGCCATGGCCGCTGCCGAAGATATTCCGCATGACCAAAGGTGGCAAACTGATTGAGGGAATCTTCCGCGGCGAGACGATTAACACGCCATCCATGCTCTGTGTTGCAGACTATCTGGACGCGCTCGACTGGGTGCGCTCCATTGGTGGGCTGCCCGCTGCAATTGCCAAGTCAGAAGCTAACCTGGATGTGCTAAGGGGCTTTGTGGCCAGCAGAGACTGGGCTCAGTTTTTAGCCCAAGATGAAGACCAGATTTCCAACACCAGCGTCTGCTTGACCCTCGACCTTGAGGCTGATCAGGTTAAGCAGATCGTCAAGCTGTTAGACGCCGAGGGCGTCGCCTATGATATTGGCGCCTATCGTGACGCTCCAGCCGGCCTGCGAATCTGGTGTGGCGCTACAGTTGAACAAGCCGACTTAGAAGCTCTGTTGCCCTGGCTGGATTGGGCCTATGCTGAAGTAAGCCTCTAACCCAAAGATTCTGATACCCATGCACTCTTATACTGAGATTACTGAGAGATATTATGTATAACATCCGTACCTACAATGCCATTTCTTCAAAAGGCCTGACCCGCTTCTCTGCTGACAAATATGCTGTATCCAGCGAGACAGCATCGCCAGACGGTGTGCTGCTGCGCAGCCAGAAGTTGCACTCAGAAGTGCTGCCCGAATCAGTGTTAGCCGTGGCCAGAGCAGGTGCCGGTACCAACAATATTCCCACCGAAGATTACACTCAGCAGGGCATTGTGGTATTTAACACACCGGGTGCCAATGCCAATGCAGTAAAAGAATTGATAGTGGCTGGTCTGCTGCTGGGATCACGGGATATCTACGGCGGCATGAACTATGTGCAAGAGCTCAGCCATATGGATGACTCAGGCGAGATGGGCAAGCTGCTGGAAAAGGAAAAGAAGCGCTTTGCCGGCTCTGAAATCACTGGTAAAACCCTGGGTGTTGTAGGCTTGGGTGCTATCGGCTCCATTATTGCCAACCTGGGCCTGGATCTGGGTATGAACGTGATCGGCTATGACCCGGCGATCTCAGTAGAAGCAGCATGGCAGCTCTCCAGCCGCGTTGAGCGCATGGACAGCATCGAAGCTCTGTTGGCCCGCGCCGACTTTATTACTCTGCACGTGCCTGCCATCCCTGCGACCAAGCACCTGATCAACAAAGACACCTTGGCGCAGATGAAGCCCAGCGCCAAAATACTTAACTTTGCCCGCGAAGAAATTGTCAGCACCGAAGATATGGTGGCAGCCCTGGAGAGCGGAACTATCGCCGGTTATATCAGTGACTTCCCGGCACCAGCGCTGCTGGGTCGCAAAGATGTATTGCTGATGCCACATATTGGCGCCAGCACCGAAGAAGCCGAAGAAAACTGCGCAGTAATGGCCGCTGATCAGCTGATGGATTATCTGGAAAACGGCAATATTCGCAACTCGGTAAACTTCCCGCCCACCAAAATGGCTCGCAATGGCGGCACCCGCATTACCTTTGCCAACAGCAATGTACCCAAGGTACTGGGCAGTGTGCTGGCAGTGCTAGCTGATGCCGAGCTAAATGTTGTAGATATGGTCAACAAAAGCCGCGGTGATATTGCCTACAACATTATCGATGTAGAGGGCGATATAGATGCCGGTATTGAAGAGGCTATTGCCGCTGTTGAAGGTGTGATTCGCCTCAGAGTTATCTAAATTCTTGGGGTCGCTGCGGCGACCCCAATTTCTCGTCATTAAACATTCTTCTAACCAAACAACTTCCCCCGCACCGTATCCCTATAGGC
>JAYPYO010000047.1:0-15764 GCA_038135995.1 Porticoccaceae bacterium | reverse complement strand
ACCCCTGTGGGAACTACAATATCACCAAAGCTGGCACCATGAACGAAGAAGAGTACAAGGCGGCGGTTTATGACCTGGTTAACTTCCTGACCTATGTTGCCGAGCCCATGGCCGAAGAGCGCAAGCACATTGGCCGGCTGGTACTGTTATTTTTGCTACTATTACTGGTACCCACTGTTCTGTTGAACCGCGAGTACTGGAAGGGCATTCACTAGTCCCGGCGAATTTGCTGAGTGGCTACACTGGGGCAGGCTGATCTGCCCCTCTAACTATAAAAATATGAGAGGTAGTTGTGCGACGATCATCGATGACGTTATTTTCTGATCCTACTTGCCAGTACAGTCACCGGGTACGTATTGTACTTGCTGAAAAGGGCGTTACCGTTGACATTGAAGATATCGAAGCCAATGGGGTAACCGAGGAGATTCTCGAGGCCAACCCCTATGGCACACTGCCTACTTTGGTAGATCGCGATCTGGCACTCTATGAGTCGAAAGTTGTGATGGAGTATCTCGACGAGCGCTTCCCTCATCCGCCACTGCTGCCGGTCTACCCGGTGGCCCGAGCTCAGAGCCGTCTGTGGATCTACCGCATCGAGCGCGACTGGTGCACCCTGATGGATACCATTATTGCCAGTCCCGAGACCAAGAAAGCTGAAGCTGCCCGCAAAGAGTTTCACGAGTCGCTAGTGACCATTGCCAGCATCTTTGCCGAGATGCCTTACTTTATGAGTGAAGAGTTTACTCTGGTCGATTGCTGTCTGGCGCCCATGTTGTGGCGTCTGCCACAGCTGGGTATCAAGCTGCCCAACAACCGTCAGGTTAAACCTCTGCTGGACTATATGGACCGTCTGTTTGAGCGTCCTTCGTTCCAGGAAAGTCTCACCGATCTGGAGCGCGAAATTCGCGCCTGATGAGCTGAGATGAATATGCGGTCCAATCGACCCTATCTGCTAAGAGCCTTCTATGACTGGATAGTGGATAACGATTGTACGCCCTATATCGTGGTCGATGCCCATTATCCTGAGGTGCAAGTGCCTCAGGATTTTGTCACTGATGGCCAGATTGTTCTCAATATAGCTCCCCGTGCCGTCAGTAGTTTCGAGATGAACAACCAGTACGTGCAGCTGTCTACCCGCTTCGGTGGTATGCCCATAGATATCTATGTGCCCGTAGGTGCGGTTATGGGCATCTACGCCCAGGAAAATGGTCAGGGTATGGTGTTTGAGCCAGAGAACCCAGATGATAATCCGCCGCCCAAACCTCCAACTGGGCCCAAACCAGTGTTGAGCGCGGCAGAAAAAAGCCAGCCAGCAAGCAAGCCAAAAACCAAGTCCAAGACTAAACCCTCATTGCGAGTCGTTAAGTAACCGGGCATTGCCAACAGTAAATCTCAGGGAGTTTCCTATGTCTCAAGCTATAGCTATTTTATCCGCAGCGCGCACACCCATGGGTGGCATGATGGGCAGCCTTTCTGCAGTAGCCTCTCCGGATCTGGGCGCCGTAGCAATCAGTGCCGCGCTTGAGCGCGCCGGGCTGAGCAGAGACGATATAGATGAAGTGATTATGGGCTGTGTGCTGTCCGCTGGCCTGGGCCAGGCGCCAGCTCGCCAGGCAGCTCTGGCAGCTGGTATCAATAAAGCCACTGCCTGCACCACGGTCAATAAGGTCTGCGGCTCTGCGATGATGTCGGTCATGATGGCTGGCAATGCATTGCGTGCTGGTCAGTCCAAACTGGTAGTTGCCGGTGGCATGGAGAGTATGAGTCGCGCTCCCTATCTGATACCCCAGGGTCGTCAGGGCTACAGGTTTGGCAGTGCCGAGATGCTCGATCATATGCAGTATGACGGGCTTCAAGACGCCTATCAGGCGGTTGCCATGGGCAATTTTGCCGAGAGCTGTGCCAACAAATACCAGTTTAGCCGCGAAGATCAGGACAGCTATGCCATTGAATCATTGCGCCGTGCCAATGCGGCCATAGATCAGGGCCTGTTTAATGCAGAAATTGCTCCGGTCAGCATCCCCTCGCGCAAGGGCGAGACTGTGGTCGACACCGACGAACAGCCAGGTAATGCGCGCCCGGACAAAATTCCTCAGCTGCGCCCAGCCTTTGCTAAAGATGGCACAGTGACAGCCGCAAATGCCAGCTCCATTTCCGATGGTGCAGCTGCCCTGACATTAATGATGGCTGACGAGGCTCAGGCCCGCGGCCTCAAGCCAATTGCCCTGATTCACGGCTATGACCAGAGTGCCCAGGAACCCGAATGGTTTACCACCGCACCGGTGACTGCCATTAAAAAGACCCTCAATAGAGTGGGTTGGGCGGTTGAGGATGTGGATCTCTGGGAAGTCAACGAAGCTTTTGCCGTGGTGGCAATGGCGGCACTCAAAGAGATTGGTATGCCCCATGACAGGCTCAATGTAAATGGCGGTGCCTGTGCTCTGGGCCACCCCATAGGTGCCAGTGGCTCAAGAATTATTGTTACCTTGATTCATGCGCTGCAGCAGCGCGGTGGCAAAAAAGGTATTGCCAGCCTCTGTATTGGCGGCGGTGAAGCCACCGCCATGGCCATAGAGCTGGTCTAGTCTATATATTCAAACACTCTGACGACTTTGCGAATACCACTGCTTTCGCTGGCAATTTTGCCGGCCAGATCTGCCGTGGCGCGATCCACTGTACCCATCAGGTAGACCACACTGTCTTCGGTAATGACCTCGATATTTGAGGCTTTTACCTTGTCGTTAAACATCAGCTTAGTTTTGATCTTGCCGGTCAGCATGCTGTCATTGGTGCGCGAAACAATAGAGGTTTTGCCCCGCACCTGCAGCTCGTTATAGACCTGCCGCACGTCCTTGAAGTCTCTGGCCACATCGCCGGCCATTTGCTTCATTTCTGTGGAAGGTACTTCACCGGTCAGCAGTACCACGCGGTTTGCCACATTGATATTGATATGGGACTTATCCAGTTGCGGATGTGCCTTTTTGATATTTACGCCAATTTGCGTATCCATCTTTATATCATCGATGGCAGTGCCCACACTGGTGCTGGAGGGGTCCGGATCAAAGGGCTCAGATGTAACCGAATCAACAATTGTGGTGCATCCTGACAACATAAGCACCAGGGCCAAAATTACCGCGAAAACTCGCATTTACTCGCCTCCAAAAATTTGATGATCGACCAGTGCACAGAGGCACTGAACTATTTGAAACTGGGCCGCTGTCGCCAGCTGCCCCTGAAATTCCGCCGCTGGAATCACAATATCATTGTAACCGAGCGTCGCAGATAGTAAATCATCATTGACCCCTGACAGCAGAATAACGCTCAGTTGTTTATCAATTGCCGCTTCAATGGCAGTCAGCAGGGCAAGGCTATTATCGCCGGCGCTGACTACCAGTATTAGGTCGCCTGTTTTTCCCTGTACCTGCACAGATTGAGCATAGCGCTCGGCACCAAACGAACTGTCCACCAGCTTATTGATATTCAGCGCCGGAAATCCTGGGCGTTCAATCTCAAAACCCTGGGCCAGATAGTCCGAGAATAGCTGAGCCAGAGGCACCGCAGACTTATCGCCACAGCTAAAAATAGTATTGCCCGCCAACAGTGCCTGAGCAATCTTTTCAGCTGCCGCCGCCATGGGCTCAGAAAAGGCGTCACCCACTACCATGGTAGTCTCTATGACTTTCTGAAAATGGCTAAAAATTTGCTTGTCCATAGTCCCTTCTGAGTTGATAGCAAAGGTTACAGCGCTCTAAACGCTGCACCGTCAATGCTACATTATAATATTCTGAATCCAGTCAATGGCATAGTCCTTTAAGCGACTCTGTCGCTGCGCAGCATCACCAGACCAGTGGTGGTTACCCGGGCTTATAGCCACAGCATCAAAACGCGCTGGACTGGAGGCACTGTAACCGCGGCTCTGCAAATACAGTGCTGCCGCGGCAGCCAGCCGCTGGCATTTCTTAGCAGTAATCGACGCCGCCGCACCGCCAAAGGCCTCGGAACGGCGAAATCGTACCTCTACAAAGACAATACAGCTGTTATCTTTCATTATTAGGTCAATTTCACCGCGCCGGGTGCGAAAGTTTTTACCCAGTAATTGCAGACCCTGGCCCAGCAGATACTGACAGGCTAAGTCTTCGGCCTGGTCGCCCGAGAGGTTAAATCTTTGCCTGTCTGCTCTCTCCATAAGCATTGCAATCCTGTTGTTACCTGATTGTCCACTAGCCTTTTTAACACAGGCCTAGCGCGCTAATTCAACCACCTTGCCACGCTGGAACTCAGCCCATTTTTGTTGCCGCCTGATGACACCATTGGACAGTGACAATAGCCCAGTGGCTCCAAATATTGAGGCCTCCTGCTGAGACTGCAGTTCGCGCAGATTTCTGTGCAGCAAAAAGGCATCGTGACCCACAGCATAGAGATGGCGGTACGCTGTGTGCAGGCGTGTATCCGGTGTAAGCTCGGTGGCCAGCTGACCAGGCAGGGTCCAGGGCATGGCACTAAATTCAACACCAGTTAAATCCCGATCTAAGTCGGCCTGCTCAATGCCATTGTAGATATGCGAGGTGGCTACCACAGGCACATCAGAGGCATACAAAAAATCCAGCGCAGGTTTAATCTGTCGCCCCACCACCGGGTACCCAAGCACCACGACCAGATCAATATCCTGACGCCGGCGCGCCTGAGACTTGATGCGGCTGTTGACAAAGCGCTTGATCTGCACAGCACGGTCTTCGCTGAGATCAATCAGCAGAGGCGGCTTGAGCAACGGCGTAAAATCTTTGACTGCGGAGGGGTAGGCCACCTGATCTAGCACTGTGCCGCCTTTTTGCGTCCAGTACTGGTTAAAAAACTCCGCAGAGTTGCGTCCCCAGCCATTGTTGGGTGAGATCGTTAGCACATTGCGCTGGCCCTGCCTCCAGGCACGATCAGCAATCTGGACAATTTCATCGTGGGGTGAAAGGCCAAATTGAAACAGGTTCTGCGGCTGCGCCCCGGCGCCTGTATCCACTCGATTAAGGCTAAGCGTGGGCACTGGCAGGTTGGCTAGAGGCAAAAGGGCCTCCACCTCAGACTGGCGCATGGGCCCAATAATCAGCTCGGCACCATCTTCTACGGCATTGTTATAGGCCCTTTGCATTGACTGTACACTGGTGTCATAGACGCGAATCTCCGGTGCATCGGCTGATAGTTGGTTATCTAAAAACTGGTAGTAGGCGCCCATAAAGCCGTCCAGCAAGGTGTAGCTGGGCACCTCATAGTTATCCTGCAGGGGTAACAGCAATGCCACCTGACCGGGGGGCTGGACGCGGTTAAACGACCCCAGTTTTCTGATGGCCTCGGGCGGAGTCTTTGCCGCCGGGTGGGTGCGCCAGCGCCGTTGCCAATCTTTAAAGGCTAATACTCTGGACTGGCCATCAGCCTGATGGCGACGGTTGAGTTCCGCCAGCTGCAGCCAGCCTGCCAGCACAGTATTTGGATGGTATTTGCCCTGCTGCAAGTAGCGGTAGGGCTGGACTGTTAGTTGGCGCCACAGGCTGTTGTGCACGGCGCGAATATCCTGTTGCTTTCTTAATAGGCCGGCATAGCTGATCGACCTGAGCAAACCCTGCTCTGTGTCGCCCAGCGCAAAGCTGATATCTGCCTGCAGGCTCAGCATGCGCCTGAGCATTGAGCTATTAAAAGTTTTGCTATTGTCGACAAAGCGATCCCGAGCAAGCAGGTCAGCAGCACTCTGAGGGTTGCCCAGACCCAGCTCGAGCTCGGCCACAAACAGGCTGTATTCGATATATTGTTGATCGCTTAGCTGTCCGGTAACCACCAACCTAGCCGCTTCAGCACTTTTAGCCAGATCACCGGCACTGGCAAACAGCAGAGCGGCCTCGACAATACGCTGATCGGGATTTGCCGCCAGGGGCGCCGACTCCAGCAAGGCCTGGGCCTGTTGCAGGGCACTGATATCCTGAACCCTGACATCATTAATGACCGGCACACGCACAGTATCCTGGGTTGGGGTTGGCGCACAGCCACTAATAAAGGCTAAGATGCCCAGCGCAAAAACAATTAATGGAAGACGCTTTTTATTCATGAACTCAAATCAATCCGGTACGTTATACATAGTCGCGACACCAATAGGACATCTGGGTGATATGGTACCCCGCGCAGTAGAGACTCTCCAGTCTGTGAGTGTAATCGCCTGCGAGGACACTCGCCACAGTAAAAAGCTGCTAGACCATTTCAGTATAGATAAACCCTGCATTGCATATCATGATCACGCCGATAAAAAATCCAGCCACAATATTCTCAAACGTCTGGGCCGTGGCGAAGATGTGGCGCTTATCTCCGATGCGGGAACACCCCTGATCTCAGATCCTGGCTACCGGCTGGTCTCCGAAGCCCGTCAGCAGGGCTACAGCGTTATACCTGTGCCCGGAGCCTGCGCCGCCATTGCTGCGCTCAGTGTGGCTGGCCTGCCGACAGACAAATTTAAGTTTATGGGCTTTCTGCCGGCCAAAAGCACCCAGCGTAAAACCGCACTGACGGCTATTAAAGGCAGCACAGAAACCATGGTCTACTACGAGGCGCCCCATCGCATAGCCGATACCCTCGCCGATATGGTAGAGGTCTTGGGTGCTGACCGAGACGCTTTTATGGCCCGTGAAATCAGCAAGACCTTTGAGACCTATCTGCAGGGCAGCATGGCGGAGTTACTGGAATTAGTACAGGCAGACAGCAACCAGCAGCGTGGTGAAATAGTGCTGGTGATTGCCGGGGCAGCCAGTGAGCCCGATTTGGTCTCTGTGGATGCAGAGAAAGTGCTCGGCTTGCTGCTCAAAGAATTACCTCTAACCAAAGCCGCCTCGCTCACCGCCAAAATTAGCGGCGGCGATAAAAAGCAGCTCTACCAACTGGGCCTGTCTCTGCAGCAAAAGACCTAAGGGCCGAACCAGAGGCGCCACTGACATTGATAAACTTAATGGGGCATTACAGCAGTATACTGCATGTCGTTACTCGCTGGCCTGGTACCATTAACAAGGCAATTGATAACTGGCCCTTGTAATGCGAGGCGATTAATAAAAGAATAGCCTCCGTCTGTCACTCTGGCCTAATTACCACAGGGCAAGACCGGGCGACGGAATACTAACAATAAAAACAACGAGGAATCATCTTGGAAGCTTTTCTGGGTCAACTTAACTCCATTATCTGGAGCTCGGCACTAATTTATCTCTGTCTGGGTTCGGGGCTTTACTTCTCTGTGCGCACCAGATTTTTACAGGTGCGTCACTTCCGTCATATGCTCAGAATTATGCGCGAGGGCCGCAGTTCTGACTCCGGTGTCTCCTCTTTTCAGGCCCTGGCCATGTCTCTGTCCGGTCGCGTGGGCACAGGCAATATTGCCGGTGTAGCCACGGCTATTGCCATGGGGGGTCCAGGTGCGGTTTTCTGGATGTGGATGGTGGCCTTTTTGGGTGCCTCCACTGCCTATGTAGAGGCCACACTGGCACAGATTTATAAAGAGAAAGATGACAATGGCGAATACCGCGGTGGTCCGGCTTATTTTATTGAAAAAGCCATGGGCCAAAACTGGTACGCCTGGTTATTTGCTGCCTCGACCATTATTGCTGTGGGCTTCTGTCTGCCAGGTATTCAGTCCAATAGCATTGTCGCCGCCATGAACAATGCCTGGAGTGTGCCACCTATTGCTACAGCGTCGTTTATCGCTGTGGGTATAGCACTGATTATCTTTGGGGGTGTAAAGCGTATAGCGCACTTTGCGCAGGTGGTGGTGCCCGCCATGGCTCTGGGTTATATCCTCATCGCCTTTGTAGTTATGGGCGCCAATATTGAGCAGTTGCCGGCAGTGGTCAAACTGATTATCAGCAGCGCCTTTGGTCTCGAAGCCGGCTTTGGTGCCATTATCGGCATGGCCGTGCAATGGGGTGTTAAGCGCGGTATTTACTCCAACGAAGCAGGGCAGGGCACAGCGCCCCATGCGGCCGCTGCTGCAGAGGTGTCGCACCCGGCTAAACAGGGTTTGGTGCAGGCATTCTCTGTGTATGTGGACACATTGCTTATCTGCACCGCCACCGCCTTTATGATTCTGATGACCGGTCTCTACAATGTGCAGGGCCCAGATGGCGTTATGCTCTATCAGGGGCTCACTGGTTACGAGGCCGGACCAGCCTATGTGCAGAGTGCCTTTGATACTGTGCTGCCAGGCTTTGGTAAAGGCATATTGGCGGTGTCACTGCTGTGCTTTGCCTTCACCACTATCGTGGCCTACTACTATATCGCTGAGACCAATGTGATGTTTATTAACCGCAAAGTACATCGCCCCTGGCTGGTGTTATTTCTCAAGGTCCTAGTGCTGACCTCAGTGATGTACGGCGGGTTAAAAAGTGCCAATATCGCCTGGGCGCTGGGAGATGTAGGTGTGGGTCTGATGGCCTGGTTAAATATTGTGGCTATTTTGATATTGCAAAAGCCTGCCATGCTGGCACTAAAAGACTATGAGACGCAGTTGAATAATGGTGAGGAGCCATCGTTTGACCCACAGAAACTGGGCATTGAAAAAGCCGACTTCTGGGTTAAAAAATAAGCCGGCGTTTTGCACCCATCAGCTAGGCGGCTGGCCAGCCGCCTAGTTCTTTCCAGCGATTGGTAATTTTGCAGAACAGCTCCGCTGTTTTGATGGTGTCGTACAGAGCACTGTGGGCATCGCGGTTGTTAAACTCAATCTCCGCAGCTGCGCAGGCCTTGGCCAGCACGGTCTGACCATAGGCCAGCCCCGCCAATGTCGAGGTGTCAAAACAGGAGAAGGGGTGAAACGGGCTGCGCTTAATCTGATTGCGCTCAATAGCCGCATTGACAAAGCCGAGATCAAAATGGGCATTGTGAGCCACCATGACCGATCTGGTGCAGCCTGTATCGCTAATCTCTTTGCGAATCGGACGAAAAATTTCCCGCAGTGCCTCGCCCTCTTCTTCCGGATCACGCTCGGGGTCGTAGATATCTATGCCGGTAAATTCCAGGGCTGAGGGTTCAACCACAGCGCCCGGAAAGGGGTCGATATTTTTACTGTAGCTCTCTTTAATCTGCAGATTGCCCTGAGCATCCATCTCTAAAATAACCGCGGCAATTTCCAGCAGTGCATCGGTGCGCGAGTTAAAACCACCGGTTTCAACATCGACCACCACGGGTAAAAAACCCCGAAAGCGCTTGGCCATCAGTGAGGGTTGCAATAGCTCTTCGGGCATATCCATTAGTCAACCAGCTTCCAGTTCAAACTGGTGCCGGCACCCAGAGGGATCAGCTGCGACCCATCATAGGGCACAGACTCGGGCAGCAGCCAGGACTGCCGCTGCAGTGTAATTGTGTCACTGTTGCGCGGCAGTTCATAAAAATCTGGACCATTGGTGCTGGCAAAGGCTTCCAGTTTATCCAGAGCCCCGGCCTCCTCAAACACCTCGGCATAGAACTCAATGGCGGCGTGGTGGCTAAAGCAACCAGCACAGCCGCAAGAGCTCTCTTTGCGCCCCTGAATGTGCGGCGCAGAGTCAGTGCCCAAAAAGAATTTCTTGTTGCCGCTGGTGGCTGCCTCTATCAGAGCCAGCTGGTGCACATTGCGTTTTAAGACAGGCAGACAAAATAGGTGAGGCCTTATGCCGCCCACCAGCATGTGGTTGCGGTTAAACAGCAGATGCTGGGGAGTAATGGTGGCCGCGATATTATCGCTGGACTCAGTGACAAACTGCGCCGCCTGTTGCGTAGTAATATGCTCAAAAATAATTTTAAGCCGCGGGAACTGCTTAGCCAGGCCGCGCAGATGGCGCTCAATAAACTCCGCTTCGCGATCGTAGATATCAATCTCATCAGCGGTCACCTCGCCGTGCAGCTGCAGCACCATGCCAACTTCTTGCATGGTCTCTAGCACGGCACTGATATTAGCCAGATCGGTCACTCCGGAATCTGAATTGGTGGTGGCGCCGGCAGGGTAGTATTTGCAGCCCTGAATAAAGCCGCACTCTTTAGCCGCGCGGATTTCTTCCGGGTCGGTGTTATCGGTGAGATAGAGAACCATAAGTGGCTCCCAGTTTGAGCCCTCGGGGCGCTGCGCCAGAATACGCTCTCTGTAAGCTGCAACTCCGGCCACTGTGGTAGCTGGAGGAGTTAGATTGGGCATAATAATACCGCGCCTAAAGCCCCGTGCCGCAGCAGGCACTGTGGTTTCAAGTGCTCGCCCATCGCGCAGATGCAGGTGCCAGTCGTCGGGTTGGATAATGCTGATTTGATCCATTGAGAAGGGTCCTTGGTTAGACTGCTAATGCTACCGGAAACAGTGGCTTCATACGAGCACTTGTGTAAATCTAGCGCTATGAATATTGCCCTGTTAATCAATCGTGATCTAGCCAGCCATATTGCCCTGGGCCGTTTGATTGGTTTGCTCGGCGAACATCGGCTGTCGATCTTTATCTCCGAAAAAGTTGGCCGCGACCACAGCTTGCCCCAGCCACTGATGGCTCTGGCCGAGTTTGAAAAACAGCTGGTTGCCACCAGCTCCCAAAGCTTTGATAGTCTGGCCAGTCAGGCTAATTGCCAACTGCAGGGTTTTGCCGACATAGGGAGCAAGGTCAACAGCCCGGAGGCTGTGGCGCGTATCCAGGCTGCAGCGCCAGATGTGATTCTGTCGATTCGTTTTGGGTTGATTCTTCGCGAGCCTGTGATTGCTATCCCCAGACATGGTGTTATTAATCTGCACTCCGGTGTACTGCCCGACTACCGTGGGGTCATGGCCAGTTTTAGGGCCATGATAAATGGCGAGGCGCAGATTGGCTCCACCCTGCATTTTATTCAGGACGCTGGAGTAGACACCGGTGATATTCTGTCGATCGCCAAAATCCCGCTAAATCCACAACAGTCCTATCTGCTGAATGTGCTCAACCTCTACGACGCCGGCTGTCAGCAGCTAGCCCGCGCCGTGCAGCAACTGGATCAGGGCGCCGATCTCCAAGCTCAGCCTCAGCAGGGTGATGGCGGATACTATTCATTCCCCAGCGAGCAGCAACTGGCAGAGTTTGCTGCTCTGGGCTATCAATTATTTGATAGCGCAGAAATTGAGCAAATCAGGGCGCTACAGGGTTAAACGGCACACAAAGCCCTCAATTTAGGGTAGAATTCGCCCCCGTTTTCCCCAGCAAAGGATTAAGCAACGTGTCATCGGTCAATAAAGTCGTTCTCGCCTACTCAGGCGGCCTGGATACCTCAGTTATTGTTAAGTGGCTGCAGGAAGAATATCAATGTGAAGTGGTTACCTTTACCGCTGATATAGGCCAGGGTGAAGAAGTAGAACCCGCCCGCGCCAAAGCTGAGGCCCTGGGTGTTAAAGAGATTTATATCGACGATCTGCGCGAAGAATACGCCCGCGACTTTGTATTCCCCATGTTCCGCGCCAATACTATTTACGAAGGCGAGTACCTGCTGGGCACCTCTATTGCCCGCCCGCTAATCGCCAAGCGTCTGATTGAAATTGCCAACGAGACTGGTGCCGACGCCATCTCCCACGGTGCTACCGGCAAAGGCAACGACCAGGTGCGTTTTGAGCTGGGTGCCTATGCATTAAAGCCAGGCATTACAGTGATTGCCCCCTGGCGCGAGTGGGATCTCAACTCTCGCGACAAGCTTATGGATTACTGTGCCGAGCACAAAATTCCTGTAGAAATGAAGCGCGGTAAAAAATCCCCCTTCTCCATGGACGCCAACCTGCTGCATATCTCCTACGAGGGCGGCAACCTGGAAGATCCCTGGAGCGAAGCCGAAGACGAAATGTGGCGCTGGACAGTGTCTCCAGAGGAAGCACCTGATCAGGCTACCTACATGGATATCAGCTATGAAAAGGGTGACATAGTGGCTATTGACGGCCAGGCCATGAGCCCAGCCACAGTGATAGAGCACCTCAATAAGGTAGCTGGCGCCAATGGCGTAGGCCGCCTGGATATAGTGGAAAACCGCTATGTAGGCATGAAGTCTCGCGGCTGCTACGAAACCCCAGCGGGCACCGTAATGATGAAAGCCCACCGCGCCATAGAGTCTCTGACTCTGGACCGCGAAGTGGCTCATATGAAAGACGAACTTATGCCGCGCTACGCCAAGCTTATTTACAACGGCTACTGGTGGGCTCCAGAGCGCCTGATGCTGCAAGCCGCGATTGATCAGACTCAGGATGTGGTTAATGGTGAGGTGCGCATTAAGCTCTATAAGGGCAATGTCTCAGTAGTGGGCCGCAAGTCCGACAGCGATAGCCTGTTTGACGCCAATATAGCCACCTTTGACGATGACGGTGGTGCCTACAACCAGGCCGACGCCGAAGGCTTTATTAAACTCAATGCACTGCGCCTAAGAATCGCTGCCAACCGCGGACGCGATTTAAAATAAGCGCTGCCTTAGCCCAGGCCAACAGCCGCTCCACTGGAGCGGCTTTTTTGTGGCTGGGCCCCGGCCATGAGCCAGCTTGCAACAGTCGCCAGCAGGACTATATTTAGACTACACTGGCAGCATGAAAGTGACCGCCAAAGATATTAAGCAGGCCCATGGGCGCATAGCGCCCCATATCCATCGCACGCCCATACTACAAAGTCAGCTGCTCAATCGCATGCTGGGCTGCGAGCTTTACTTCAAAGCAGAAAACCTGCAAAAAATTGGCGCCTTCAAAGCCCGCGGCGCCTGCAATGCAGTATTTTCCATGGACCAGGCCAGTCTGCAAAAAGGCGTAATCACCCATTCCTCCGGCAACCATGGCGCTGCCCTGGCCTGGGCAGCCAGTCTTAAAGGTGCCCCCTGCACCGTAGTTATGCCAGAGAATGCCCCCCAAGTAAAAAAAGACGCCGTGGCTGCCTATGGTGCCCATATACAGCTCTGCGAGCCCAACATGCCCGCCCGCGAAGGCACAGTGGCCAGATTAATTGAAGAGCAGGGGCATAGCCTAGTACACCCCTACGACGCCGATGAAATAATAGCCGGGCAGGGCACCGCCGCACTCGAACTCCTGGAGCAGATCAAAGACCCCCTAAATATAGTCATGGCCCCAGTAGGTGGAGGTGGCCTGATAGGTGGCACCGGCATTTACGTCAAAGGCAGTAGCAGCGCCAAAGTGATAGGCGCAGAACCAGAGCAGGCCAAAGATGCCTGGCTGGGCTTCACCACAGGCCAGCGCCTGACAGAGTACAGCCCCAACACCATAGCCGACGGTCTGCGCGCCACAGTCGGGGTGCGCCCATTTGCCGCCATCACCAATACCGTAGACGATATTTTGCTCTGCTCCGAACAGCGCATAGTCGAAGCCATGCGCCTTATCTGGACCAGACTCAAAGTGATTATAGAGCCCTCCTGCGCCGTACCCCTGGCCGCCATAATGGACCAGCCCGAGCAGTTTCAGGGCAAGCGCGTAGCCATTATCCTCACCGGCGGCAATGTAGACCTAGACGCACTGCCCTGGTAACCCAACCAAAACCCAACTAAGGGTTTCTCCCCTCCCTGGTGTTATAACCCCATTGGGGCAACGCCAGTGCAGGCAATGCGGCGGTTTATCTCGCGGTTTGTCGGCAAGCACGATGCAGAAGATGTGGTGTAAGTGGCCTTTTGGCGTGCTTACAACGCCAAGACCGGCTGATTTATCAGAGGGCTACATGGGTGAGTCAAAAGCGGCTGAATTAGTGAGCTTGTCGCTTTCTATTCTGTACAAGGAACGTATGCTGGGAGCTATGGGTGAAAGTACTGATTAGTGATGCCAATGTTTCTATAGATCAATGAAGTTTTTATCAACCCTCCCTTTTGCAATACTCCCGCGGCGTCAGCCCAGTCCAGTGCTTAAACGCCCGGGTAAATGATCGCGATTCCGTAAATCCTACAACCTCCGCTACCTGCTCCACGCTGAGTCGTTCATTGACCAGCTTGTGAATGGCTACCTCTCTTCTAAGATTATCCTTAATCTTTTGATAACTCGTCGCACTCTCCTTCAGCCGCCGGTGCAATGTCTGGCTGCTTACTCCCAACTCTTTAGCTAGCTCGTGAATCGGTGCAAAGACCAGCCGCTCTGGGTGGCGCTGGCCTATCATGCGCTCTATTTGCGCTTCTAATGTGGTGTCGGCGCCGGGAATGGTCATGACATCTGCCGGTGCGTTTTGCACATAGGTGGCCAGCTCCTGGTCTGATCGCACCAGTGGTTTATCCAGATACTGGGCATCAAAAATCAGCCGGTTGGCGCTGCGCTTAAACTGCAGCTGGCTGGGAAACATAATCTGCAGCTCGCTGCGGTGGGCTGGGGCCTTAAAGGTAAAGTGGGTTTCTTGCAGGCGTATGGGCTCGCCTATATACCAGCTGGGGAAGCGGTGCCAGATTACCAGCCAAAACTCGGCCATAAAGTGTTCTGGGTCGAGCTGGGGTTGGTCCATGGTAAAGCTGAGCACGGCATTATCATGAGTCTGGTTAAGCTGCATGGGGATATCATTGCTCACCAGGTTGTAGAAGTTGACTGCTTTGTCCAGCAATTCCCCCAATGTGCTGCAGTGGCTGACCAGCTCGGCCATGGTGGCAAACAGGCCCACTTTGCAGTTGTTGTGGGTAAAGCCCATAAACTCGTCATCCAGTGTTTCCTGCACTGTCTTAAATAATCTTGCTACCTGATCTGTATGCACCCGCTGGTTGGGCTGATCCATCACGGCTGGGTTTATACCTGCCCGCTCCAGTGCCTGTTGCTGGGGGAGGTTATTTTTTCGTAGCCCATGCATGCAGCTAATCACATGGTGGTTGCAAATGGTGGCCATCGGCTACCTCTTAGCGACATAATTTGTGAGTTTAAAGTGGATTTATACCATTAAGTGCCTATTAAGTGGAATTAATTTGGCAATAAATGTGAGTTGTGCTGTTAAAAATAGACCTACTATTAACTACAGCAGTGCTGCATAGTGCATTAACTAAATATCACGCCGGAGTTGAGATGGCAGATAAAAACAATATGGCTGATTGGCAACAGCTGGCAACCAAAGAGCGCAAAGGCGCATCGCCGGATGATTTGCTGTGGCAAACGCCTGAGGGCATTGAGGTAAAACCGCTGTATACAGCGGAAGATACTGCTGGCCTTGAGCATATGGATAGCCTGCCCGGATTTGCGCCCTATAAACGTGGGCCCAAAGCAACCATGTATGCAGGCCGGCCCTGGACTGTGCGTCAGTATGCGGGTTTCTCTACCGCTGAAGCGTCTAATGAGTTTTACCGAAAGAATCTGGCTGCGGGTCAGCAAGGCTTGTCTGTGGCCTTTGATCTGCCCACTCACCGAGGCTATGACTCTGATCACCCGCGAGTGGTTGGCGATGTAGGCAAGGCCGGTGTGGCCATTGATTCTGTCGAGGATATGAAGATTCTCTTCGATGGTATTCCATTGGATAAGGTGTCTGTATCCATGACCATGAATGGCGCTGTGCTGCCGGTAATGGCCAGCTATATAGTCGCTGCAGAAGAGCAGGGCGTGGCGCCGGAGCAGCTGGCGGGCACCCTGCAAAACGATATTTTAAAAGAGTTTATGGTGCGCAATACCTATATCTACCCACCAGAGCCGAGCATGCGGGTGGTGTCGGATATTATTGGTTACACCGCTAACCATATGCCCAAGTTTAACTCTATCTCCATCAGTGGCTACCATATGCAGGAGGCGGGGGCCACCAATGTGCAGGAGCTGGCCTATACCATTGCCGATGGTATTGAGTATGTGC
>JAYPYO010000046.1:0-16320 GCA_038135995.1 Porticoccaceae bacterium | reverse complement strand
CATTAAAGCCCTTCATATACTTGGCGTAGCTCTGAAACGCCTCAGCCACCTGAATGGCCAGCTCACGGGTAGGTGTCAGCACCAGAATCTGCGGTGACTTCTGCTTTTCATCCACTTTGCTCAAAAATGGCAGTGCAAAGGCGGCAGTCTTACCAGTACCTGTCTGAGCCGTACCCAGCAGATTTTTGCCGTCCAGCAGAATAGGAATACTCTGCGCTTGAACAGGGGAGGGTTGCTCATAACCCAGCTGCTTAACAGCCTTGAGAACGGGAGCAGAAAGACTTAATGATTCGAAGTCAGGGGATGACATTAATATACCTGTGGCTTGGGGTGATTAGACCCCTAATTGAGAGGCCGCGGAGTATACGCGTAAGTGGTTAATTTTTATAGTGGTTTTGGGGTTATTTTTGTTGGCAAAACAGGTAACAAGAGCCTTCGCTAGCTATGGGCTAAAGGTCCGGTTGCTTTGAATGGCCTGCCTATGTCGACTGGGTTACGGCTCTAGGTCGATATATAAAGACAAGCAGTTATGATTACCCTGATAAATAATCCCTATAAGTGCTCAATCACTATGCATCACCATTCAGATGGGTTTAAATAATCCTCACATAAAACGGCATTAAAAAAGCCAACTCCTCAATCTTCAGGATACTCCCATGAGTGAACTCTACCTTGTCCGCCACGCGCAAGCCTCTTTCGGTGCGGCCAACTATGATCAGTTATCAGATCTTGGTCATAAGCAGTCCCGCTGGTTGGGCGATCATCTGGGGATGCGTGGTATGGCATTCGATCAGCTGGTAGTAGGAGATATGGTGCGTCACCATGAAACCATGAATGGTATCTGTGCGGGTATGGGCGTCGATGGCACAGATCGTCTGGTTATACCCGGGCTCAATGAATATAACTTTGTTGCCATGACCGAGTCCTACACTCAGGCTAATGGCGATGATCCATTGATTAAGGCCATCGCCGACAATCCCGACGATAAACGGCATCACTTCCGGCTACTGCGCAAAGTGTTGACGCTATGGACTCAGGACAGGGTAGAGAATGTGCCCGAGACCTGGGCAGAGTTTAAAGGCAGGGTGCTGGATGCCCAGCAGCAGATTATGGCGATGTCCAACAGTGGTAATCGTATTTTGGCGATTGGCTCTGGCGGCTCCATAAGTACCTTTGTGGGGCTGGTGCTGGGGATTCCGGATGAGAATATCTTTGATCTAAACCTGCAGTATAAGAATACGGCGATCAGTCATTTTTTCTTTAATGAGCATAAGATGAATTTGACGGGATTTAATGGCATACCCCATTTGGATACCAATGAAATGGAGCAGTATGTGACCTATGGTTAGGCCGTCCATACCTTGGTATTAATACATTTTGGTTATTTAGTTTACACAAATATATTCCTATTATTCCTACGGTGCTTTTAATCTCAAAAGTACATAACAAAAGGAGTATTCAGGATGAAAACCTTTTTGAAGACAGGGGTCTACCTATGCTTGGTATGCCCTCTTTTTGCTGTATCTAACCCAATAACCTCAATAGATCCACAGAAATTAGAGCGTCTGTTCCAGCCTATTCATCAAAGCGTTAGAGATAAAGCGTATCGTGAAAATAACTACTCTATCAAGCGTGCTACCTATTTTTCTAAGCGTCACCGAATTGTAGAAGCTAATCTAGACTTATTAGCCGAAAAATCGGGGCCTTTTTTACTCAATCCATTTGAAGATGTTGAACTTGTGGTTGAGGTTGACAATATCAGGGATCAGCACAGCGGTACTACTCGTGTCTGGGTGGGGAAGAAACTATCTGGACGGATTGATACTGAGGATTCGCGACTTAGTAAGGAGTTAAAGAAACAACTCAATTCGGTAAGTTTATATATCCATGCCGAGAGTATAGAGAATGAGGGAGGTGACTTTTCTCAGCCGGCAATTAGTCCTGACCTTTCCAAGCCTAGTGTTAGCAATGTGATTTATGTAACAGGCGAAATTAGCCATTTAAATTCCCGGTATCAGATATTACCTGCAGATAATTCATTTAAAAAATACCTCATTATCGAATTAGATAGGGGAAAAAGTCTTATATCTGGTTCCGGTGAGGAAGCTCAAAGACGACGTGATGCTCACATGGAGTTTGAGCAGAGATTGCTTGAGGAGGAAGAAGAACGCAAAGCTAGACAGACAAGCATCAAGGAGGGTTCAAAATGAAGATTTTATTAATTTTGTCATTGTTATTGATGTTATCGTCGCTAAATGCTTGGTCACTTGATTCAGAGATTAAGATTCTTCCCGTATATGCAAGTAATGCGGGTTCAGGAGCTTGGATCGCCAAACAAAAGACTGCGCTAAACTATTTTGAAACTGTTTGGCAGAATTCAAATGTTGTGGTCCCAGTCAATATCCTTAATAACCAAAACTCACTACCACTTAACAGTTCTCTATTCGGTAGTTCCGTGCAACAACATCAACAAGCAGAAAGCTTGCAGAGTTTGATTGACCTACGAAATAATCATGGGGCAGATTTAGTAGTTGTTTTCACAACAGGCGTATCCGATGCCTGTGGTATAGCTCCGACTGAATATTGGATCAATTCCTCAGTTCCAACGACGTTTATTCCCAATTCCTCAGGTGTAGATTTGCGAGCCAAAGAAGTTGGATATATCGCTTTGGTAGATATTGCCTGTGGTCTAGACGTAACGGCTCATGAATTGGGGCATCTGTTTGGTGCTGGTCATGTGATTGCAGCTGGGGGCTCTCATCCTTATCTATTTGACGATAGTCATGCAGATGCTCAGTTTATTAATCTGCCTCCACCATTAAGCATATTGATCAACTACCGTACGATAGTTTCTGATACCGATGCAGAATGTGTGAATCAAACATTTCCCTGTGAGGTTCTTCAAAATTTTTCAACGAGAACTGATCATGACAATAAAAAAGCGGTTCAAACAACGGCTTTATCTGTCGCCAACTATCGGCAAACGCCGCTAATATTAGTACCTCCAGATAATATATTTGGATTTTTGGTAGCATCTTGTTCGCCACCGCCATGGGATCACCATCGTATGTTTTGGTCTGAGGGTGGGAGTAATGTAGCTATTGATCACTTTGAAATATTCTATTCGCAGCCACCTACTGGGAGTTATGTCTATGGTTGGTCAAAATCCAACGAGTGGTCCGATGTTTACGTAGTTGGAGCGGACTCAAGCATGAAAGTAAGGGCTTGTACTACATCGCTATGCTCAAACCTCAGCAGTGGGAGTTATTTAGCGAATTGGGGGTGTGACTGATTACTGATCAGAGTTAGAAAAGGGCGCTTTTGCGTCCTTTTTTGTAGCCAACCTATTACGAAAATTCAATACACAGTGCGTTACGCAGGGCGCGAGCAGCATTGTCTATGGTGTGCAATGTCACGGAAGTGTTACTCTGATGAAGAACGGGATCTAAAGCCGACCGGCTGATTTATGATGTATTCACGAACAGCAACGCTTTCGGGGCTCCGACCTTGATATCTAATATTGATGTGGTCTTCGATCAATTCCTAAGTCCAATTAATTTTAAGCGCAATATTACATCTAAATATCCACGACATTTTTTGAAATAGACACGCACAAGGTTTAGGCGGGAATCTTGCCTATTTTTAATTTGTCAGTTTCAGAGTCACCCGCGGATGTTCTTTTCCAAGAGGAGCATAGTAACTGCTGACCTGACCAGTTATTTTTTCACCAGAGTCCATCTTTTTTGCAAGTGACGCAGCAGTGTTAGCCTTTATGTATCCAATTTTTTTAAAAGAATGCCCTAGTAATCCAAACAATCGAGATGTTTGCAGGTACACCGCTATAGCATTTGTATCGTGTTTATTTTTGAACTCTCTTTTGAGTAGGATGCTAGCTCCGTCTTTGCAGTGACGTCTAATAATTGCTCCCCTGCCTTCGAACCCGGTTCCCGCAACTATCGCAGTTCTCTCCATGAGCTTTCCTTTGGTAAATACTATTAATTTGGGAATCAAGCTTACTCCCGATTTGATTAAAGATAGACCAAAGAGCATATTCTTGCTAGAGGGTTGCGACCTACCTCATTAATATGATTTATCTGATGGCCAGAATTACAGAAGATTGCAGTACTTGATCGTGTCTCTTCAAATTAGCAATCATGTGTGTCTATATTGGTTTGGTTGTTTTTTTATCTCTCTGCCGCCTCTCTTTTTAAGGATCAAATCAGACATAGGTGTTCTCGGCTGTGGGGTACCACAAACGATAAGACGAAAAATCAGGGACGTCGAAATACCACAAGCAATAAATATCGATGAATAAAATAAACCTATTTGACTATAGCTTATGCCTGATAGGTACAAGTCGGCTGCTAGACCTCCTGAAGCACCTATTAGCGCAAAAAGCCTGAAGGAGGTGGAACCTTTCAAATATAGAAAAATATATATGGGAATGCCGAAAATAATTGTGAATCCAAAAGTGATTGGGATGGCATACAATATAAAAATAGTAATTTCAGACAAGTATGATTGCGGGATTGGTATTAATATTTGGGCAATCAGAGCAACAAGGATTAGCGTAGGAATAACGCCAAGAGGCGCGACAAAACTTGCAGCTATTATTTTTAGGATTAATTTACAATTTACTCTATTCAAAGCCAATTCCCGAAGCTCATGTTGATGGATTAAACATAGACTACGCAAGCCTTTACTGGAAATATCATTCCTTCCGGCTAGCGGCCTAGAACCCAACAGTCCCATTTCCTCTAGTTGCCTAGCCATCCACGCGTTAAACTATCCCCTGACAATAAATACAATAACTATTTACAACTGACGAGTAAGGAATCAAAGAGTGACTACAGAATTTGATATGAGCGGCAAAGTGGCCATGGTAACCGGCGCATCCAGTGGTTTTGGGGTGCATTTTGCGAAGATTATGGCGGCTCGTGGCGCCAAGGTTGTGGTAGCAGCCCGCCGTGTTGAGCGGCTTGAGGCGCTGGTGGCGGAGATTAAGGCCGATGGCGGTGAGGCTATGGCGGTGGCTATGGATGTCACTGATTCTGCTTCCATTATCACGGCCTTTGATCAGGCGGAGGCGGCGTTTGGTACTGTGACTATGCTGGCTAACAATGCCGGTGTGGCGGATGTGCGCAGTGCCCTGAAGATTGGTGAGGACGACTGGGACAAGATGATCGACACCAACCTTAAAGGGGTTTGGATTGCTGGTCAGCAGGCGGCTAAGCGTATGATTGAGGCTGGTGTAAGCGGCAGCATTGTGAATACGGCGTCTATTTTGGGTCTGCGTGTGGCCTTTGGTCAGTCGAGCTACAGTGCGTCTAAGGCGGCGGTAATTCAGCTTACCAAGTCTATGGCGCTGGAGTGGGCTGGCAAAGGTGTGCGTGTGAATGCCCTGTGCCCGGGTTACTTTTTAACTGAGATGACGGCGTCTGCTTTTGAATCACCGGAGGCTCAAGCCTACCTGAACTCCTCTCCTGCGGGTCGCCCTGGTGGCATGGATGAGATGACGGCGCCGTTTTTGCTGTTGGCCAGTGATGCAGGGTCTTATCTGCACGGTGTTGCATTGCCGGTGGATGGCGGGCAATCTATAGGCCGTATGTAAGATTGTTAATTCTGCACCCATGGAAATCATATGAGTCTTGAAGAAAATCGCAGGGAGTACGATTACGGGAAGCTTTCCCGGGAGTCGTTGCTGGATAATCCATTTGATCAGTTTACCCTGTGGATGAATCAGGCCATTGAGGCCAGGGTGCAGGACCCAACCGCCATGTCTGTTGCCACCGTTAGCTCTGAGGGCAAGCCCTGGCAGCGCATGGTGTTGTTAAAGGGCTTTGATAAAAAGGGCTTTGTGTTTTACACCAACCTGGGTAGCCGCAAGGCCAAAGAGATTGAGGCCAATGCTCAGGTGAGTCTGCATTTCCCCTGGCTGCAGTTGGATCGGCAGGTGATTATTGGCGGTCGTGCGGAGCGTCTATCGGCGGTGGAAGTGGTGAAGTATTTTCTCAGTCGCCCCAAAGAAAGTCAGTTGGCGGCCTGGGCGTCTAAGCAGAGTAGTCGCATTAATTCCCGTCAGGCACTGGAAACTCAGTTTGCCCAGATTAAAGAGAAATTCTCCAAGGGCGATGTACCGCTGCCAGACTTTTGGGGCGGCTACCGGGTGGTGCCCGAGGAGATGGAGTTTTGGCAGGGGGGTGAGAGCCGTTTGCACGATCGCTTTAGCTACAGCCGCGATGGAGATGACTGGAATATTGACCGGCTGTCGCCCTAATACTTTATACCTGTCACTATAAAACACCGGTCTCCAGCCGGTGTTTTTACATGGGCGTCGTCATCTATAGATTTGCCAATCAATGCCCGAGCCATGGGCGAGTCTATGCTAATCCAGTTGAGTTTGGGGTCGATTTCATCGGCGCCAACCAGTCGGTATGTTTGCTCTTCACCGGTCTCTTCGTCTTCCACAGTGACCCAGGCAGCAAAGAATACTTTGCAGGGGTCTCGGGGTTTATCTTCGATAATGGTGGCTTCTTCTAAGCGTTTGGTCAGGTAGCGCACGCGGCTATCGATTTCTCGCAGGCGGCGCTTGCCATAAATATAATCACCATTCTCTGAGCGGTCGCCATTTTTAGCCGCCTCGTGCACCACCTGTGTCACCTGGGGGCGTTCTACTTTCCATAGCTGGCGCAGTTCTGCGCGCATATTGGCGGCGCCTTCGCCGGTAATATAGGGCGAGCTTTTGGGGCGCGGTGGGCGATAGCGGCCCATGGTTAGGCTTTGGCCTTTAGGTTAAAAACGTCTTGATAAAAAGCCAGCTCGGCTTCCATGGCGCGGATTATATTATTGGCTTTTCTAAAGCCATGGCCTTCATCGGCGAACGTCACATACTCTACTTTGATACCTTTATCTTGCAGCAGCTTCACCATCATCTCGGCTTGGTTGGGGGGTACAACTTTATCTTCTAAACCCTGCAAAAAGATTACCGGGCAGTTAAGGCCCTCGGCATGATGGATGGGTGAGCGCTCTAGATAGATATCTCTACGCTCCGGATAGGGACCAATCAGGCTATCCAGATAGCGTGATTCAAATTTATGGGTGTCGCTGGCCAAAGTTTCCAAATCACCAATGCCATAGAGGCTGGCGCCGGCTTTAAAGGTGTCGGTGAAGGTGAGGGCCGAGAGCACTGTATAGCCCCCGGCACTGCCGCCGCGAATCAGGCAGCGCTCTGGGTCGATCTTTTGTTGCGCTGCCAGATAGTCGATGGCCTGTTGGGTGTCTTGTACATCTTTAATGCCCCAGGCGTTGGTAAGAGCCTGCCGGTAGTCACGACCAAAGCCGGTGCTGCCCCGGTAGTTAATATCGATAATGGCAAAGCCGCGGTTGGTCCAGTACTGAATTTTCAGGTTTAGACCACTACCTGTGGCCCCTGTGGGTCCACCATGACAGAGGGCGATAACAGGGGGTAGCTCATTATCGGCGCCCTGATAGAGTGCATTGGTAGGGGGGTAGAAAAAGGCATGCACCTGTTCGCCATTGCCGCTGGGGAAAAACAGCGATTCTGGTTGGGCTAAATCTTTATCATTAAGGTCTAGCGTGGATGGCGCATAAATGGACCTAACCTGACCATCTTGGTCTATGCCGACAATCTGATTGGCCAGTGCCGCGGAGCCGGCTACCATATAGAGTCGGCCCTGATGACAACAGGCAGCCTCCAGACTGCTGTATTGGCTTTGAGCTTCTCTGAGTTGACCGCTGGTAATATCAATAAACCCGCTGTGCCACTGGCCCTCGCCGGTCCAGAGACAACCAATGGTATTGGCATCGATAAAGTCATAGGTGCTCATGCCAAACTGCCACAGTGGTGTGGCAAATTCTGCTTCTTTGCTTAGCACTGCTGTGCCATCGGCTCTGTGTATATTCCACCAGTTATTTTTGTCGGTCACATAGTAGAGCTGGTTGTCGGGAGACCAGACGGGTTGAAAAATTGCCTGATTGTTGTCTCCACCTGCAACTAACTCAGCCTCAGTCAGCCCTTGAGGTGATAGAGTGCCACGCCATAGCTGGGTGCAATCCCAGGGCATATTGGGGTGCTGCCATTGAATCCAGCATAGTTGCTGGCCGTCCGGACTAATGCGAGGGTAGGCGTAGAAGTCAGCGCCACTGCTCAATGTGCTGACTTCACCGCCGGCAATATTGATGGCGGCGACGAAGTTTTCTGGCTCGCGGTCTTGATGATGTTTTTCGCCTACAGCAATCAGCTGCTGTTGGGCTGTATCTAGCACCAGATCAGCAAACCGCAGCTCGGGGCTGGTGATGGCCCTGGGCGCTATATTAGCCTGCAGGTCGAGCTGATAGATGCACTGGTCTGTGGCATTTACAAAATACAGATAGCTCTGGTCGGCTACATAGGCCATGCCGCCATATTCATGGACCTTGCTGTGGTGACTGAAGGGCGCGGGTAGCAGATCGCGAATTTGTCCTGCACTATCGCGGCACATAATCACACTGCGGCCAGCATCCCAGGGGCGACCTTCAACCCAATAGAGGTTGTCGCCCTGAGACTGGATAAAGTTGAGACTGGGTGCCGCTTTGGTAATCAGTTCTGCACTGACTACCGAGGGCCAGCTACCGAAGGCCTGGACTTTTTTTGTCATATTATCCACCGGCCAATTTCACGCTATGGCCCAGCTTTTCCAGTTCGGCTTTTAGCTTGTCACGATGATCGCCCTGTATTTCGATAATGCCATCTTTAACGGTGCCGCCTGTGGAGCATTTTTGCTTAAGCTTTTTGGCCATGGTTTTTAAGTCTGCGTCGCTGAGATCAAAGCCACTGATAGTAGTAACTCCTTTCCCTTTGCGACCACTGGTCTCGCGCCGGATGCGCAGGATGCCGTCACCATCATAGGTGCGGCTGGCAGTTTTGCTCTCTTTGATGCGGCCTGTCTCGGTAGAGTAGACCAGTGTGGATTCTTTTTTATTCATACTGTTATCTGTTAGTTCTCTAGCAGAATTTTACCTATATGTTGGTTGGTTTCCATCAGTGCATGCCCCTGGCTCGCCTCTGCTAGGGGAAAGCGGCTATCTATAATAGGTTTAAACTTACCCTGGGTTATTAATGGCCAGACCTGCTTTTTAACCCCGGCGGCAATGCGCGCCTTATCGTCCAGTGGCTGGGCGCGCAAGGTAGAGCCAGTGAGCACCAGCTGTTTGAGCATGAGCGGCAGTAGATCAACCTCTACCTTGGAGCCGCGCAAAAAGGCGATATTCACAATTCTGGCCCTGGGTGCACAGGCGGCAAAGTTTTGCTGCACATAGTCACCACCCACCATATCCAGCACCACATTGGCGCCCTCGCCAGTCAGCTCCTTGCAGGCTGCCACAAAATCCTGTTGGTTGTAGTTAATGGCTTTGACAGCGCCCAGCTCCTCGCAAACAGCACATTTTGCATCGTTGCCCGCTGTAGCAATCACATTCACACCCAGAGCACTGGCCATCTGAATAGTAGTGGTGCCTATACCACTGGAACCCCCATGCACCAGCAACCATTCTCCTGCTTTTAATTGGGCGCGCTCAAATAAGTTATGCCACACAGTAAAGCAGGTCTCGGGCAGGGCAGCGGCATCGGTGAGAGAAAACCCCTCCGGCACAGGCAGGCAGAGCGACTCTTCCGCCACTGCATACTCAGCATAGCCACCACCGGCCAATAGCGCACAGACCTGATCGCCCACAGACCAGCTGGTGACCTCAGTACCAATGGCCAGCACTGTGCCACTGACCTCCAATCCGGGAATATCGGTTACCCCTGGGGGTGGCGGATAAAAGCCCATACGTTGAAATACATCGGGGCGGTTAATACCGGCGGCTGCCACCTGAATAAGCACCTCTTTTTCTGCGGGCTGAGGTACTGTTCTAGCAGCGGCCTGCAATACCTCAGGGGCACCGGGCTCGGTTATTTCAATGCTGGTTTGGCTTGTTGGCAGGCTCATTATTATTTCACTCTGGGCTGTGTTTGGCAGATCAACATTAGAAATTATCGTCTAAGTTTGGCCCAAAGTCGCCCATCAATTATCGCCAGTCCCAGGCCAATGCAGGCCATGCCGATAAAATGCTTGGCTTGGAGCTGCTCATCGAGCATTAACCAGCCAAGCAGGCTTGCTGTGACTGGCGCCAAAAAGGTGACCAGCACTACATTGGTGGCACCGGATGAGGAGAGAATGCGAAAGAATAAGATATAGGCAAATGCGGTTGAGAAGATGGCCAGGGCTAAAATGGATAACCAGACCTGCAGGCTGGGGTTGGCCAGTTGCAGGGGCTTATCTATCCACCATACCACCGGCAGCAAAATAATGGTTGATGCAGTGACCTGGCCCACGGCGGTATCAAGAGGACTGATGCCCATGGCTTTAAACCGTCGGCCAAAAACGGTGGCGCAGCTGTAGGAGACGGCGGCGCCGATAACAGCTAGCTGAGCCATGGTGTTGGTGCCCAGTTCTAGCAGTGCCGACGGGCCGATCAGTACTATTACGCCTGCTAATCCGGCGGTTACACCGAGCATCTTTCTGGGGGTGATATGTTCATCAGACAGAAAGGCACCAGCTATGAGTATGGTAAAGATGGGTGTGGTGGCGTTAATAATTGATGCCAGTCCTGCACCAATATGGGTCTGCCCCCAGGCTATCAGCGAGAAGGGTAGTGCATTGCCAAGCAGGCCCATCATCATAAAGGCTCGCCAGACCTCGGGTGATTTGGGGATAGGGTAGCCAGAGACCAGCAATACCAGCCACAGGGTTACGGCCGCCAGCCCAACCCGCATTGTCACCAGAGTAAAAGGTGGCAGTTCGGAGACGGCGACACTGATAAAGAAAAATGACCCGCCCCACAGAAACGAGAGCAGCAGTAACATTGCCCAGTCTCTGGCACCCATGCGTTGGTTTATCATCTGGTCATTCCTATTATTTGATTTTTTCGGGCTCTAGCTTGTTCTGCTGACTAAAACCTTGATACCCAAGAGCAGCATGGCGCCGCCGGCAACTCGATCAATCCAATGTCCAAGCGCCTGGAATCTATCCATTACCATGGGTCTGGAAAGCAGTATGGTTAAAAATGAGAACCAGGCAAACTGAAGCACCATCATCCACAGGCCATAGATCAGCAGATGCTGGGCTGGAGTATTCTCAGACAGCACAATGGTAAATAGAGATATAAAGTAGATTGGTGCTTTGGGGTTGAGGGCATTGCATAAAAACCCCAGGCCTATGGTTTTCAAGTCTGATTGATCGTCCACCCCATCGGTAACTATGGTTTCAGTGTTGCGCGCTCTGGCTCTGAGGCCGCTGACCCCAAGATAGATCAGATAGCTGCCACCCAGCAGTTTAATTACCCAGATGGCTGAGGCGGAGTTAGCTATCACCGCAGCCAGACCAAAAGCTGAGTAGAGTATGTGCACTGACAGGCCTAGGGCGATGCCCAAGCTGCACAGCAGGCCAGCGCGCTTGCCATTGGATAATGTCTGTTGAGAGACCAGCACAAAATCCGGGCCCGGTGATGCAGCGGCCAGCAGGTGGACTGAGGTAATAATAATTAAGCCCTGGGCAAGATCCATAGTGTTCTCTTATTGGCGACTGAGATGCATCATAGTCAATTGAGCTATTACTGCCTACAATAACCTGACCCAGTATCAGAAGGATAGGCGTGATGATGGAGCTATCTCTGCGTGAAAAAATCTACCGAGTAATCTTTGGTACCGATACGCCAGCGGGCCAGTATTTTGATATTGCGCTGATCTATATGATTTTGCTGAGTGTGCTGGCGATTATTCTCGATTCTATTGAAGCGGTAAACAGTCAGTACGGGTTTTGGCTGTTTCGTCTGGAGTGGTTTTTTACGCTGCTGTTTTCAGTGGAATATCTGGCCCGCATCTACTCGTCGCCAAAACCACTGCGCTATATTTTTAGCTTCTATGGGCTGGTGGATCTGGTGTCTGTTTTGCCTACTTACCTGGCGCTGCTATTCCCGGGAGCCAACTACTGGCTGGTGATTCGCCTTCTGCGGGTGCTACGGGTTTTTCGGGTACTCAAGCTGGTGCGCTATCTGTCGGAAGCTAATATTTTGTTGCGCTCTATGTATGCCTCGCGACGCAAGGTGTTTGTGTTTTTTACTGTGGTGCTGGTGCTCAGTGTGATTTTTGGCAGCCTGATGTTTTTTGTCGAGGGACCAGAGCATGGCTTTACCAGCATCCCTCGCAGTATCTACTGGACCATTGTGACCATTACTACAGTGGGCTATGGCGACATTACACCTCAGACCGCCCTGGGTCAGGTGATAGCCACTATGGCCATGCTGACCGGTTACTCGATTATTGCCATACCCACAGGCATATTTACCGCAGAGATTGCCCGTGAAATGCAAAGCGAATCCAGCAACCGCCGCTGCAATGTCTGCGAGCGCACGGGTCATCATCCGGAGGCTGAGTATTGTTACCACTGTGGGGTGACCCTGCCGGATACTGTTATTTAACCAGTAGCTTAACGGTCGGAATTTATTGCCGGCCTATAGCTGAGTGCCTCCTGATACTGAGCTGTATCAGGCTGCTCTAATCCCGCCAGGTCGGCGATGGTTCTGGCGACTTTTAATATGCGGTAAAAACCTCTGGTAGACAGAGCGAAGCGGTTTATGGCCTGGTCCATTAGCTCGCGCTGTGGTTTGTTGAGGGGGCAAAGTTGATGCAGCTGCTGGGCGCTTAGTGCGCTGTTGATCTTTCCCTGCCTTGCTATCTGGATGTTTCTGGCTGTGCAGATACGCTGTTGGATTATTTGATTGGACTCTCCTTGTTGCTGCTTTTGCTGGGCTGGCCGATCTAATAATTGCTGGTTTTCAATGGCGCTGACCTGCACCTGTAAGTCTATTCTGTCCATTAAAGGGCCCGATAGCTTGGCGCGGTAGCGACTGATCTGGTCGGGGGTGCAGGTACAGCGCGGTGTGCTCAAATAGCCGCAGGGGCAGGGGTTCATTGCGGCTACCAGCTGAAATCTGGCGGGGTAGCGGGTTTGGCTGGCGACCCGGGAGATCATAATCTCGCCAGACTCCAGGGGCTCGCGCAGCATTTCCAATACTTGACGCTGAAACTCCGGCAGCTCGTCTAGAAACAGTACGCCACAGTGGGCTAGAGATATTTCGCCAGGCTTGGGTATGCTGCCACCACCTACTATAGCTGCAGCAGAGGCGCTGTGGTGGGGCGCTCGAAAGGGACGGCAGAGGCTATGGGTTGCACGGTCCGTTGTGTTGGCCACTGAATAAATGCAAGCAACGTCTAGGGCCTCGTCATTATCCAAGGCGGGCAGCAGGCTGGGTAAGCGGCTGGCGAGCATGGTTTTGCCAGTGCCTGGGGGTCCATAGAGTAGTAAGTGATGGCCGCCGGCAGCGGCTATTTCGAGAGCTCGTTTGGCATGCTGCTGTCCGATAACCTCATTAAGCTGCGGGACTGCGGCGATTGGCCCGGTGATGGTTGGCTGCCACTGCTGCAGTGACTCTCGCTGATGTAAATGGGCCGAGACTTCCAGTAAATGAGTGGCGGGCAGTACGGTAAGCTCCTCTACCAATGTAGCTTCATTAGCATTGCCGGTGCTGATGACAAGCGCTCTGCCGGCGCCGGCGCAGGCCATTGCTGAGGGCAGCAGGGCTTCAATGGGTCGCAACTCACCGGATAGTGCTAGCTCGCCAATAAATTCATGCTGCTCTAAAAGCTCCATGGGCACCTGTCCAGAGGCGGCGAGAATACCTATAGCAATGGCTAAGTCGAAGCGCGTACCTTCTTTGGGTAGTTCTGCTGGGGCTAAATTGATGGTGATACGACGTGCCGGGAAATCAAAATGGGCATTGATAATTGCGCTGCGCACCCGGTCTTTACTTTCTTTAACTGCGGTTTCAGGGAGGCCCACTATATGGAAGGCGGGCAGGCCATTGGAGAGGTGCACCTCTACAGAGACCAGTGGCGCTTCTATTCCCAGTTTGGCGCGTGTGCGCACTGTGGCTAACGACATAACACCTGTTCCCTTTGGTGCATGCGATTCCTTTCTTGTCACGGGGCTGTCGCTAAAAGGCGCTTACCCGTGCAGACAGCTATTGATTCGCTGTGATTTAGTGTTTGGCGAGGCTCGCTTCTAGCTCAGCGAGTTGGCGCTCCAGTGCATCTATTTTCTCCCGCGAGCGCAGTAGCACGGCGCGCTGGGCATCAAACTCTTCGCGGGTCACCAGATCTAGCTTGCTAAATGTGCTCATCATGGCACTGCGCAGATGACCCTTTGCCTCGTCGCTTATGGCCTGGGCGCCGGCCAATGTTTTGTTTAGCTGGTCTAAAACATCTTTGTGTAGGTCTTCTGGATTCATATTTTGCTCCTTTATAGCGCCCGTGCCAGCGCCTAGTGTAACCGGTATTTTAACAAAACTTTGCAAGCTGATGCAGGCTGGCTTAGGGGGTAGGTCACATTAGTCCAAGTTGGTGCATTCAAATACAGAAGGCGATGCAAAAATGCACCAATCTGGTTCAAATATGCTCGATAGGCATAAAAATAGGCTTAATTTGGCAGGTTTTAAATGTTGGCACGGTAAATGCATTGTCGAGGTTGATGTACAAAAAATTAAAACACTTTTGCTGTGATTTTTAATTAATTAACTAACTTTAATAATTTACTTTTAACTTTACGTCTTGGGAGATGTACCTATGAAAGCGATTAAAACTGCAATTTTTGCTGCAACCCTTATGTCTGGCGCCAGTGCAATGGCTGCTGAAGTTTCTGGAAACGTAGCTCTGAGCTCAGACTATTTTTTCCGTGGTATAGATCAGTCTGGTGGTGAAGCACTGTCCGGTGGCTTCGACGTTGCCTTCGATAGTGGTTTCTACGTAGGTACCTGGGCTTCTAGCATTGATTTCAGCGGTGGTTTGGAGCTGGACTACTATGCCGGTTACGGCGGTTCTTTATCTGACAGCGTTAGCTACGACGTGGGCTACCTGTACTACGGCTACCCACAGGGTCCAACCACTGAAGAGTTTGAAGAGTTCTACGGCAGCGTATCTTTCGCTGACGCTACTATCGGCTTCGCTCTGTCTGATGACTACTATGCCTCTACAGGTTCAAGCACCTATATCTACCTGGACTATGGCGTAAGCCTGAGCGAAGACTTCAGCCTGGGTTTCCACTACGGAACCATGAGTGCTGATGATCCTGCCAACGAAGCCGACGACTACTCGATCTCACTGAGCACTGAAGCTGCTGGACTTGGTTTTGATCTGAGCTGGATCGATTCATCTGAAGATGGCGGCCTGTTCGCTGACAACGAGTTTGTTCTGACAATTTCTAAGTCACTTTAATTTAGAACCTATCTTGCTCATTAAAAACGGGTGGCTTCGGCCACCCCATGGAGATAAACGATGAAATTAGTAACTGCAATTGTAAAGCCTTTTAAGCTCGATGAAGTGCGAGAGGCTCTGGGCGACCTGGGTGTCGCTGGTGTAACTGTAACCGAAGTCAAAGGTTTTGGGCGACAGAAGGGTCACACAGAGCTGTACCGTGGTGCTGAATATGTAGTGGATTTCCTGCCCAAGGTTAAGTTGGAAATTGCTCTGGCAGATGAAATGGTAGAGAGCGCTGTTGAAGCAATCACTGCTGCTGCGCAAACGGGGAAAATCGGCGACGGTAAGATTTTCATTACAACTCTTGAAGAAGTGATTCGCATTCGTACCGGTGAGACCGGCGTTGAAGCGGTCTAACCTGAGGATTTAAAAATGACTGATGTATTTCAATTACAGTACGCACTAGATACTTTCTATTTCTTGATGTGTGGTGCCCTGGTTATGTGGATGGCGGCGGGTTTTGCCATGCTGGAAGCTGGACTGGTACGCTCTAAAAATACCACTGAGATTTTAACCAAGAATATCGCTTTGTTTGCCGTAGCCTGCACCATGTATATGGTCTGCGGTTATGCCATTATGTACGGCGGTGACATTTTCTTAAGCTCCATCACTGGTGACGGTGCTACTGGCGCTGAAGAGCCTGCTACCTATGCTCCCTCTGCTGACTTCTACTTCCAGGTAGTGTTTGTGGCTACTGCCATGTCTATTGTTTCTGGTTCTGTTGCTGAGCGTATGAAGCTGTGGGCTTTCCTGGCCTTTGCTGTGGTGATGTGTGGCTTTATCTACCCAATGGAAGGTTCTTGGACCTGGAATGGCGAGGCAGTATTCGGTATGTACACACTGGGTGATCTGGGTTTCTCTGACTTTGCTGGTTCCGGTATTGTTCATATGGCTGGTGCATCTGCTGC
>JAYPYO010000045.1:0-16985 GCA_038135995.1 Porticoccaceae bacterium | reverse complement strand
CTGATAGGCCACTGGCTGCCGCCACTGGCCTGGTTTGGGCTAAAAGTTTTTCTGGTGATTAATTTCTTTGTATTGCTGCGCGCAGCGATTCCGCGCCCCAGATATGACCAGCTAATGTCCCTGGGCTGGAAGGTGATGCTGCCAATTACACTGGTCAATCTGGTGATTACTGGGGCTGTGTTGTTATGGATGGAGGGAGCTGTCTAATGTTAAGTGAACTGCGAACCATGTGGGAAATCTTTAAGCACAGCTTTACCAAGGCTGACACGGTGCAGTATCCGGAGGAGATGCCCTATCTGGCACCGCGCTATCGCGGACGCATTGTGTTGACCCGTGACCCAGACGGAGAAGAGCGCTGTGTGGCCTGTAATCTGTGTGCGGCTGTTTGTCCGGTGGATTGCATTGCTCTGCAAAAGGATACCCGCGAGGACGGCACCTGGTATCCGGAGTTTTTCCGTATTAATTTTTCCCGCTGCATTATGTGTGGCATGTGCGAGGAGGCCTGTCCTACCTATGCCATTCAGCTGACACCGGATTTTGAGATGTGTGAATACGATCGTCAGAATATGGTTTATGAGAGGGAGAACTTGCTGATCAATGGGGTGGGTAAGTATCCGGATTATAATTTTTATCGGGTGTCTGGAATGCAGACGGCTTTTAAGGATAAAGGTGAGGGTAGGAATGAGGCTCGGCCTATTGATACTAAGAGTTTGTTGCCATGAGGGTTTGGAGCTTCGGTTGTCAGGGCACAGGTTGCAGAGGTATTTCTGTGGCACGTCCTGAATACGGTCTCTCTCGGCATCCTGCCTCCGGCGACACTCGCACGTCCATGTGCAGCGTCCTTGTAGACTCGAGGCCAGCATCCCTGCTGGCCACGGTCACCGGAGCAGCACCCAGAACCATGCTGCCCCCATTACCAACCCACACCAAGCCCAAACAGGATTCAAGCCATGCTTGAGATAACCCTCTTCTACATAGCCGCCACCATAGCCCTGGTAGCCACAGTGCTAGCCATGACCAGAGCCAACGCCATCCACGCTCTAATCTACCTAATCGTCTCCCTGCTGGCTGTAGCCGTTATCTTCTTCTTGATTGGCGCACCCTTTGCTGCGGCCCTGGAAATCGTTATCTACGCCGGCGCCATTATGGTGCTGTTTGTCTTTGTCATCATGATGCTCAACCTGGGCGAGGAGGGCGATGCCCGAGAGCGAGGTCTGCTGCAACCCCGCATCTGGGCAGGCCCCACGTTGCTGTCGCTGCTGCTGTTTGCAGAACTGTTATATATGATCTCCACCATCGAAGGTCCCGTGTCGACCCAGGCAGTGAGTGCAAAAGAGGTTGGTCTGGCGCTCTTTGGGCCCTATGTGCTGGCAGTCGAGATAGCTGCAATGTTGTTGCTGGCAGGCCTGGTGGGGTCGTTTCATCTGGGGCGTCGCTATCTAGAGCGGGAGGAGTAGAGCATGGAAGGCCTGAATATTCCCCTAAATCATATACTGCTGGTATCGACCCTGCTGTTTAGTATCGGCATGCTCGGACTTATGATCCGGCGCAACATTATCTTTATTTTGATGTCCCTCGAAGTCATGCTCAACGCAGCAGCGCTGGCCTTTGTTGCTGCTGGAGCCCACTGGGGGCAGCCCGACGGGCAGATCATCTTTATGTTGATTTTAACCGTGGCTGCGGCAGAAGTTGCGGTGGGCCTAGGGCTTGTATTGCAGGTTCAGCGGCGCTTTAAAACGCTGGATATGGATAGTGCCGATGGGATGAGGGGTTGAGCATGGCTGATATGATCTGGTTAGTGCCGCTGATTCCACTGGTGAGTTCAATTCTATTGATGCTTGGCTCTAGGTCATTGCCGAGAATTTTGATTGGCCTGCTAGGTGTCTGCTCGGTGGGCGCTGCGGCGCTGCTGACATTATTGGTGGGTATGGAATTTCTGGCTAACCCGCAACCTTTCCAGTTGACACTCTGGACCTGGATGCAGGTGGGCAATTTTAGCCCAGGTATAGCTTTTTATTTTGATGGCCTGACCCTGGTAATGATGTCGGTGATTACCGGAGTTGGCTTTTTGATTCATCTTTTTTCCACTGAATTTATGGAAGAGGATGCGAGCTACGCACGCTATTTTGCCTACCTAAATATGTTTGTGGCTGCCATGCTGATACTGGTGATGGCAGACAATCTGTTGCTGCTCTACCTGGGCTGGGAGGGCGTGGGTGTCTGCAGTTATCTGCTGGTTGGCTTCTGGTATCAACACAGCGCCAATGGTCAGGCAGCGCGCAAGGCCTTTGTGGTAACACGCATCGGTGACACCGCCATGGCCCTGGGGCTGTTGCTGCTGTTTACCGAGCTGGGTACATTGGATATCCAGGCGATGATGGGGGCGGCTGATCAACAGTGGCAGGTGGGAGATACGCTACCATTAATTGCCTGCTTGCTGTTACTGGGTGGCGCGGTGGGCAAGTCTGCTCAGCTGCCGTTGCACACCTGGTTGCCGGACGCCATGGCTGGCCCAACGCCAGTGAGTGCGCTGATTCACGCGGCTACTATGGTTACTGCTGGCGTCTATCTGATTGCCCGTACCAATGGCCTTTTCCTGCTCGCACCCAGTGCAATGATGGTTGTGGCACTTGTAGGCCTGGCCACATCCTTAATGGCAGCCTTTACCGCTCTGATGCAATCGGATATTAAGCGCATTTTGGCCTATTCGACCATTAGCCAGATTGGCTATATGTTTCTGGCTCTGGGGGTGGGTGCCTGGAGCGCTGGTATCTTCCATCTTATGACCCATGCCTTCTTTAAGGCTCTGCTATTTTTGGGCTCTGGTGCGATTATTCACTACCTCCATCATGAGCATGATATTTTCAAGATGGGTGGTCTGCGCACTAAAATGCCAGTGACCTTCTGGAGCTTTATGATTGGTTCGGCGGCGCTGGCGGCACTGCCGATGACCTCTGGTTTCTTCAGTAAAGACCAAATTTTATTGCAGGCTTATCTGCTGCCCGACGCTGGGCCCTGGTTATGGCTGGGTGGCTTGCTGGGTGCACTGCTCACTGCGATCTACAGTTTCCGACTGGTGTTTGTGGTGTTCTTTGGCGAGGCTAAAACTCAACCTGAGGGCGATACGGGGTGGCGTATGGCGGTGCCCTTGGTGGTGCTCTGTGGTCTGGCCATGCTGGGTGGTTACTTTATGCTCCCGGTCGCCGATGTATTCCCAGCTGCCAGCGGGGAGCATCCGGCCCACTGGGTAGAGATTGTGTCTATCTCGGTGCCCATAGTAGGTCTATTGCTGTCCTACCTGATATTCCACAGCGGTCAGTTAAATGTTGACAGGCTGGTTAATTCCTCAGTGGGTCAGTCACTGCGTCAGTTCTGGCACAGTGGCTGGGGCATAGATTGGCTCTATGATAGGGTTTTTGTACGACCCTACTATCGTCTGTCTGGGGTTATGATTAATGAGCCCGTAGACGCTATTTACGGGCTGATTGTGGCGATTAATCAAACCTTTAATCACTGGCTTGCGGAGTCGCAAACCGGGCGCATGCGCTGGTATATCGCCAGCATGGTGTTTGGCTTAATTGTGGTGCTGACCCTGGCGCTGCAGATTCCAGCGGAGGCCCTCTAATGGTAATGGTCAATCTGATCCTGATATTGCTGCTGGGCGGTGTTATTGCCATGCTGTCAGAGCGCGCTGGCGAGAACATGCCGCGACGAGTGGCACTGGTTGTTATTCTGGTGGATTTCGCTTACCTGCTATCTGAGCTATCGGGCATGCCATCTCTTACCCAGTTACAGGCACCCATGCCCGATGATCCCGGTACCTGGCTAATGCATTTTAAGGCGCAGTGGATTCCCGCCTTTGGCATCAGTATTGAGTTGGCATTGGACGGGGTTAGCCTGCTTATGGTGTTGCTGACCCTGGTACTGGGAGCCATAGCTGTCAGTGCCTCATGGACGGATATTCTGGTCAAGCAGGGCTTCTTCGAGGCCAACCTGCTGTGGACATTAGCTGGTGTGCTGGGCGTGTTTATGGCCCTGGATCTGTTTCTGTTTTTCCTGTTCTGGGAAGTGATGCTAATTCCCATGTACTTTATGATCGCTATCTGGGGTCATGAAAATCGTGGCTATGCAGCCATGAAGTTCTTTATTTTTACCCAGGCCAGCGGCCTGTTAATGCTGGTGGCCACTCTGGCACTGGTTGGGGTCAATCACAGTGCGACCGGGCAGTGGAGCTTTAGTTACTTCGACTTACTCAATACCAGCATGACCGAGCAGACTGCCCAATGGCTGATGCTGGGCTTCTTTATCGCCTTTGTGGTCAAGTTGCCGGCATTTCCCTTTCATACCTGGTTGCCCGATGCCCATACTCAGGCTCCCACGGCCGGCAGTGTGATTTTGGCCGGGATACTACTTAAGACAGGCGCCTATGGCCTGATTCGCTTTGCGGTACCGCTTTTCCCCGGTGCTGCACTGGACTTCTCGTGGGCCGCTATGGCTCTGGGTGCGGCTGGAGTGGTTTATGGCGCGGTGCTAGCCTTTTCTCAAACCGACTTTAAGCGTTTGGTGGCCTATAGCAGTGTCAGTCATATGGGCTTTGTACTGCTGGGGGTCTATGCTTGGAACGAGCTGGCCCTGCAGGGTGCAGTGATGCAAATGGTAGCCCATGGCTTTAGTACTGCGGCGCTGTTTATGATTGCAGGTTCTCTGCAGGAGCGGCTGCACACCAGAGATATGCGAGAGATGGGTGGGCTGTGGCAACAGATGCCGCGCATGGGCGCAGTGGCCATGTTCTTTGTAGTGGCCAGTCTGGGCCTCCCTGGACTGGGTAATTTTATCGCTGAGTTCCTGGTGTTGTTGGGTCTTTTTCAGGTCAATCCCTGGCTCACCGCAGTGGCTGCGCTAGGTCTGATTACCGGTGCGATCTACTCATTAATACTGATGCAGAGGTCCTTTCAGGGTGAGCCTAATCCAAAACTGGAAGGGCATCTGTTAGTTGATTTTGCTGGGCGTGAAATGCTGACTATGGCGGTGATGATGATCGCCTTAATTGTGCTTGGGCTCTATCCTCAGCCGGTATTGGATATGGCTCAGCCGGTTTTACAGAGTCTGCTTGAACTGACTTCCGTGGAGATGATGCCATGAATTCAAGTCAACTGATGGCGCTGATGCCAATACTGATGCTGTCAATGACAGCTGCGGTATTAATGATTCAGGCATCAATCAAACGCGACCAGGGACTGGCCTGGTGGATCACTGGCCTGGGCTTTTTACTCAGCCTCTGGGGCGCAGGGTATGCTCGCGACTTTTCTCAGCCGGTGACTATGTTGTTGGTGGTGGACGACTGGGGGCTGTTTTTTACCACCCTGATTCTGGTAGCTTCCCTGGTCACCCTAATTCTGTCAAAAGATACTTTTTCACCCGAGGGAGAGCGCAAAGAGGAATATTACCTGCTGCTGGTGCTCTCTGTAATGGGTGCAGTGATACTGATTCAATCCAGTCATATGGCTTCGCTGTTACTGGGTATGGAGCTTATGGGCGTGGCTCTATACGCCATGATAGCCTTCCCGGAAAAAGGTGAATTGCCTCTCGAGGCGGCGATTAAGTACCTTGTTTTATCGGCCTGTGCATCAGCCATGCTGCTATTTGGCTTTGCTCTGATTTACGCTGCGACAGGCGATCTCAGCTATGCGGGTATGGGCGCCAAAGCCGCTGTCGCCTTTAGTCAGGAACCTGTGGTGTTCATGGCTGGCAGTGCCATGGTTTTAGCCGGCCTGGGCTTTAAGTTATCTGTGGTGCCATTCCATATGTGGACTCCGGATGTCTATCAGGGTGCACCTACGCCGGTTACCGGGTTTCTGGCTACCGTGTCCAAAGGTGCTGTGTTTGTTGCTCTGACCAGGTTTTATCTCGAGGGTCAGCTGTACCAATACGACTCATTAATTATGGCGCTGTCGCTGGTTGCTGTGGCCTCTATGCTGGTGGGCAACTGGCTGGCTCTGCGGCAGGAGAATATCAAGCGTCTACTGGCGTACTCCTCTATTGCCCATTTCGGCTATCTGCTGATTGTCTTAATCGCACTGTCTATTGCCGACAACCTGGGTGCCAATAATCTTATTGGTCAGGCCATTACCTTTTATCTGACGGCCTATATTGTGACTACTCTGGCGGCGTTTACGGTGGTAGCAAATCTGGCTGGTGAAGACGATAGTAAAGCCATGCTCGGTGCATTTGAGGGACTGTTTTGGCGCAATCCTGTGCAGGCCTCTGCTCTTACGGTGGCCATGCTGTCCTTTGCAGGAATACCTCTTACCGCTGGATTTATCGGCAAGTTTTATCTTATTACCCTGTCTATCCAGTCGCAGCTATGGATCCTGTTGACGGCACTGGTTCTGGGTAGCGCCATAGCCATTTATTATTATTTGCGAATTATTTTCGCCATGAGCAAAACCCCAGGGACTATGCTTAAAAAACAGCCGGCAGCGGCTTTCGGTGCTCAGGAAATAGTCGCAGGTCTGTTATTGTTGCTGGTGCTGGCACTGGGTAGCTGGCCCCAGCCCTTTATCGATTTTGCTGGGGCGCTGTAGTGGATCTGTCAGCGGACATACAGGTCCGACTGATTTAAACCTGTCGGTTTCAAAGAGAGGAGATAGCTATGTTACGTTCTGTGGATCTCAGTGATTATATGCTTCACGATCCCGTAAAAATTCATGCCAATGAAGATCTATTTGATGCTATCCATCTAATTATAGAGCATAGAGTATCGGGTATTTGCGTGGTTGATGAACAGGAAATGCTGGTCGGTGTACTTTCAGAAATGGACTGTCTGGGTGCTATTTTAGCTGCCACCTACAATGAGCATGGTGATGTAGGCAAAGCCTGTGAGTATATGACAGCGAATGTGGATGTCTGTGATATTCACGCCGACCTGGTTGATGTGGCCGATGATATGGTAAAAAAAGGCCACAGACGTCGTCCGGTACTCGACCATGGCCGTCTGGTTGGCCAGATTACCTGTCGCCAGTTACTGCGAGTGGTCGCTGAGTTTAATCAGAATCAAATCGCAGCCCATTAAAGCTTTATAAGCTTGTCCGATGACTAGCTAGCTGAGTAGCTACTGATCTGCCGATCCAGTTCCAGTTGGAAAACATGCTGACTGCGGCTTGGCATTTCCCGCAGAGACTGTTCGGTAATACGTTGGAAATATTGAATAAATCTCAACACCTGCTGTTCTGTCATCAGCCCGGATCGATCTGTGTCTTTATACTTTTCCAGTAATTTGCTCTCCTGCTGCCAGCGCCACTGAAACACGGCGTCGAACGAGGGTGCCCTGAGCATAATAAGTTGATCGACCATAGAGAACAGCTGCTGATAATCACCACTCAGAGCAAGATTGATATATTGGCGCCAGATACCCTGGCCGTCCTCCAGTTGTTCCAGATCATTGATCGGCTGCTTTAGATCGGCCTCGGTCTGAGGCTGTGCGCCCAGGCACCAGCCCTCAAGAATAACCAACCCCGCTGGACCCTTAACCTGGTCAAAATCTGCCTCAGCTACCCGGTCATCAATACTCTTGTCAAATCTGGGTATTCTGGTATCCATGCCAGCAATAAGCTGCTTAATAGTCTTTACAGCCAGATCAATGTCATGGGTGCCCGGTACACCACGGGTTGCCAGCAGGGGGTGCACAGTCTCAGCCAGCCGCAGGCGGTGCTCTAAGGGCAGATAGAAATCATCCAGAGAGAGATTGGCGGTGGCAACCCCATGGCGCTCGGCAACCATGCTGCACAGGTAGTCTGCTAGGGTTGATTTACCTGAGCCCTGACAGCCATTAATACCCCATATCTGCGGCTGATGCTGGGCTTGCTGCCGGGCAAATTGATCCAGTAAGGGTTCAAACCAGCGCTGGGCAAACTGCAGATAACTCTCCGGCAGCCGGTTGCGTTCGAGAAAGGCTTCTGTGGCAGGCGTCATAGATTATTTGGATCGCTGATTATTTAAAACGAGCTGTGAGCTAGCTGATGCTCAGAGTCTGGCAAATGGCTGGGCCCGACCGTTGATAATAGCCTAGCACAGGCGAAATTAATCGGAAACTATCGATATGTAAATAGAGTCCAACAAATATAAATCTTAACTAAAAGAGCAATTCAATGCTGCCAGTAGAGGCATAAACTGTCGCAACATGACTCTCCCTGGCGCAGTGATTAAATAATGATCCACATAGATTTGCTACAGGCAACCAATCACCAATATGGCATAGAGAAGCTGATCGCAGCTCTAAAAAAACGAAGTTTAACTCTGTTAAATAAGAAGTTCGACTTAGCTAGATTAAATATTTTAGTCAAATTAAATGCCATTTTTTTCTTCGGGAATGCTGTTATGGCCAGTTTAAAAAGGAGGTTCGGCAGTCGATTAAAATCGCTGAGAACCGGCAGGGGTTTAACTCAGGAGCAGTTGGCAGATGCCACAGAGCTTAGTATTGAGTCTATTAGTAACATGGAGCGAGGTATCTTTGGACCTCGTTTTGACAATCTTGAAAAAATTGCCAGCGCTCTGAATATAGAAGTCAGGCAGTTATTTGATTTCCGCCACTAAATAGTTTTTGGATTTAAGTTAAACACAGGGCAGATATTCGGCTATATTTTTATAGAGCATTGACTAAATAATGAGGTCGAGACAGCCTTGACACAGCTTTCACTGGATGGAAAGCAGGCGACTAAAGGGAGGATTACACCATTGCCATTCTGTATTTTTCTTTTTACTGATCAACCAAGCAGCTACATGTTTACATGCATAAGCCAGAGCTACAGGGCTTCTGGTGATTTATCTGTGGGAGCTGCGGGTGACTGATTTAGATATGCTTGGTAAAAACCTTTCCCGGGAATCTGAGGCTCGCAAGACAGCAGAAAATAAACTCCAGGAATTGAGCGCCGAGCTCTATGAAACCTCGGCGGCGCTGCAGTACAGGACACAAATTGTAGCCGAAAAAAGCGCCAGGTTGCGTCAGATTAATGAAGACATTGAACAGCTTAGGTTGCGGCTGATGCACTCGGAGAAAATGGCCAAGGTCGGATCTCTGTTGGCTGGTATTGCCGATGAAATCGGCCAGCCTCTAACCTTTATTGCCGGCAACCTCAAATCTATACAGGACTACTTTGATAATATTTTTCAATTGGTAGATCAGCAGGCCGAGGCTCTGCAGTTATCGAAGCCCGCCGGTCTGTTGAAGGCCTCAACCTCCAGAAAAATTAATAGCCTCAAGAGGCAAATTAATTATGATTTTATTAAATCGGATATCAACAATTTACTCAATGACTCGAATGAGGCTATTGCCAGAGTGCAGGCGCTGGTGGAGGATGTTGCCGAATTTTCCTTGGCTGATCGCCGGCAGATTGCTGAGGAAGACATCAATAAGCTACTGGATAGAGCGCTCAACTTGGCCTGCAATGAGTTGCGCTACAAAACTGAAATTGTCAAACAGTACGGTCGCCTGCCCGGGATATTATGCGATGGCAATCAGCTGGTTCAGGCTTTTTTAAATCTGCTGTTTAATGCGGTAGAGTCAATTGAGTCCAGGGGTACCATCACATTGCGCACCGGCACCCATAGCTCAATGCTGTGGATTGATATAGCTGATACCGGTGTCGGCATTAGCGATGAAAACCTGGGTAAAATATTTAACCCCTTCTTTACAACCAAAACATCAGCCAATGGCAGTGGGCTTGGATTGCAACAGGTGCAGGGGGCAGTTGAGGCCCATTCTGGGCGCACCACAGTGATGTCGCGACAGGGCAAGGGAACCACCTTTAGGGTAATGTTACCCATGGATCGCCACGCAGAGACTTATGGCGCCCCTGTGGTGTGATTAGAGCTTTGATTAGTGGCCCTATGGGCTGTTTTGATAGACTCGAATAATAAAGTGCGCTGGGGTTTCAAGGCGCTGTAAACTTTTTAGGTAGTCTTGTTGCTGTGGTTTGGCGCTCCAGTAGTAGGGTGTCATATGCAGCAGGTCTGCAATAGCACAACCCTCGATCAGCAGGTCTTTTGATATTTCAATTTGCTCTAACAGGCTGAAGTGTTGCGTACTATCCAGTGCCTCGAAGTTACCTGTTCGCGGCATGGTTTTATCGTAGATCTGGGCGGTCAATCCATTTAAATGCTGCTCTCCTGGCCCTGCCATTATCAGCTTGCCACCAGGCTTGAGGACTCTGGATGCCTCCTTGGCGCTCAGGGGTGAAAACACTGAAATAGCACTATCAACACTATTGTCAAACAGGGCAATATTAAAGGCGCTATCTACGGCTAGTTGGGCGTTGAGTTTGCGTTTGGCCGCCAATCGTACAGCAGCTTTACTGATATCCAGGCCCACCAGTTGTAATGATGGGTTGGCCCTGTAAATTTGGTCGAGGTAGTAGCCCTCACCGCAGCCTATATCCAGTAGCCTATGGTTTGCAGACAGGTCACCGAGCAGGTTAACCATAGCGTCGGCCAGAAATTGATAATGCCCTGTATTTAAAAATCGCTGACGACTGCGAATCATTTCATCGCTATCACCGGGTTTGCGGCTGCGTTTGTGTTGGGCCAGATGGAGGTTGACATAACCCTCCTTGGCCCTGTCAAAATTATGATTATTTGCGCAGCTGAAGCCCTGTGTTGCACGCTGTTGGATCAGCTCAAGACCACAGTTTGGGCATTTAAAGCTATTGATCATTAAAACAGTCCAGTGACCTCACCATTCTCATCCATAGCAATGCTGTTGGCAGCCGGTACTCTGGGCAGGCCGGGCATGGTCATAATATCACCGCAGACTACCACGATAAATCCAGCCCCCGCACTGAGGCGCACCTCGCGAATAGCCACCACATGGTCTGTGGGTGCTCCCTTTAGGTTGGGGTCTGTAGAAAAGCTGTACTGTGTTTTGGCAATGCACACTGGGAAATGGCCATAGCCATCCTCTTCAAATTTACGAATCTGATCGCGAGTTTTCTGGTCGGCAATAATATCATCGGCGCGATACAGCCTGGTGGCTACGGTTTTGATTTTATCCCATATAGGCATTTCGTCTGGATACAGAGGTGCAAAGCTAGCCGAGCCAAGATCTGCCAGGCTGGCAACTTCCTGAGCCAACTCCTCGGTGCCAGCACCGCCATCAGCCCAGTGGGTGCACTCAATGGCCTTAACGCCATTGGCGGCGGCAATCTCTTTAATCACTGCTATTTCAGCATCTGTATCAGAGGTGAAGCGGTTGATACCCACAACTACTGGGACACCAAAGGTCTTGACGTTTTCTATATGGCGCACCAGGTTGCAGCAACCGTCGCGCAGAGCATCCAAATCTTCAGTGTCCAGATCTTCTTTAGCCATGCCACCATGCATTTTTAATGCTCTGGTGGTGGCAACAATCACCGAGGCATCCGGGCTTAGGCCGGCGGCGCGACATTTAATATCAAAGAACTTCTCTGCCCCAAGGTCAGCGCCAAAACCCGCCTCAGTAACAACGTAGTCAGCCATTTTTAGGCTCGCCTTGGTGGCTATTACCGAGTTGCAACCATGGGCAATATTGGCGAATGGGCCACCGTGGATAATCGCTGGGTTATTCTCCAGAGTCTGCACCAGATTGGGTGACAGTGCATCTTTTAGCAATACGGCCATAGCGCCTGTGCCTAAAATCTCACTGGCATGCACTGGTTTGTGATCTCTGGTATAGGCAACCACTATCTTATCGAGGCGATCTTTTAGGTCATCCAGATCTGTCGCCAGACAGAAAATCGCCATAATCTCAGAGGCGACAGTGATATCGTAGCCATCTTGTCGTGGAAAACCATTGCCCGGGCCGCCCAGACCACAGTTGATACTGCGCAAGGCACGATCATTCATATCGGCCACACGCTTCCAGACAATCCGACGCGCATCAATTTCAAGGCTATTGCCCCAGTGAATATGATTGTCGAGCAGTGCGGAGAGCAGGTTGTGAGCTGCACCAATGGCGTGAAAGTCACCGGTAAAGTGGAGATTGATATCCTCCATGGGCACCACCTGCGCATAGCCGCCACCAGCAGCGCCGCCTTTCATCCCAAAGCAGGGTCCGAGGCTTGGTTCTCGCAGACATACCAGGGCATTTTTACCAATGCGGTTGAGTCCGTCAGTCAGGCCCACAGAGGTGGTTGTCTTGCCTTCACCTGCTGGCGTGGGGGTTATGGCGGTGACCAGAATAAGCTTGCCATCGGGCTTGTCTTTTAAAGAGGCTATATGCTCAGGGTCAATTTTTGCTTTTGTTCTGCCATAGGGGATTAAAGCGCTATCTGGAATACCCAGTTTACCGGCAATTTCAGCTATTGGCTGGGTTTTCGCCCTACGGGCGATTTCAATATCACTCATTTTCTCTCTCCGTGATTGTTACAAAACACAGGCCTGCTCAACCCTGTTTTAGGGGCCTGACGATGAACGGCCATCTTCCTTGTCCCACTTAATTCGTGGCTTTCTGAGACCGGCGAATGCTGTCGTAAAAACGACGGCAGGTCAAGCGCCCTGTGGACTGGCGCCATGGCGCGGTGGCGAATGTTGCTGTCGTAATTGTGCGCCAGCAGAATTACTGAGCTGGTTAAACTGTCGGAATTATTCGATGAGAACAGATTATGAAAACTAGTGCAAAGGTAGTTGTGGTAGGAGGTGGTGTTGTCGGCGTCAGCACGCTTTATCATCTGGCCAAAAAGGGCTGGACTGATGTAGTGCTGGTCGAGCGCAAGGAGCTCACCTCCGGTTCAACCTGGCATGCCGCAGGTCTGCTGCCGCTGTTTAATATGAGCTATTCAGTGGGCAAATTGCACCAGTACTCTGTGAACTTCTATCATGAGCTGGAAAAAGAGACAGAGCAGAATGTTGGCTTCAGTGTAGTTTCCAATATTCGCCTGGCCGCCAATCAGGATCGCATGGATGAATATAAGTACTACTCCGGTGTGGCTCAGACCGTAGGTGTCGAGGTCAATTTTCTGACCCCAGAGCAGGTTAAAGAGGCCTGGCCCATGGCCAATGTAGAGGGCATTATTGGCGCGATTCAACACCCGGACGATGGCTATATTCAGCCCGCCGACCTCACCCAGGCGCTGGCTAAGGGTGCCCGCGCTCGTGGCGCAACTATTTATCGCAACACCGCCGTTCTCGAGCTTGAGCAACAGGCAGATGACAGCTGGATCGTCAAAACTGACAAGGGCGATATCCACTGTGAGCACGTGGTTTCCTGTACTGGCAACTTTGCTCGCAAAACTGGCGAGATGGTGGGGTTGGATATCCCGGTTATCCCGGTTGAGCACCAGTATATTGTTACCGACCCCCACCCTGATGTTTTGGCCCGCAAAGCCGAAGGGCTGCCCGAGCAGGCAGTACTGCGTGAGTCTGACGCAGGTTATTACCTGCGTGAAGAGGCCGGTGGATTTATCCTTGGTCCCTACGAAGAGGGTGCGCCCTGCTGTTATATGGATGGCCCCAGTGATCAGTCGGAATATGAATTATTTAATGGCGACCTGGATCGCCTGATGCCCCATATTGAAGCCTGTATGAATCGCGTGCCCGCCTTTGCAGAGGTGGGGGTAAAGACAGTCTATAACGGCGCTATTGCCTACACACCAGATGGCAACCCGATTGTGGGGCCGGCCTGGGGGCTGAAAAATTTCTGGCTCAACGAGGGCCACAGCTTTGGCATTACCGCCGCCGGCGGTGCTGGCTGGCAGTTGGCCGAGTGGATTGTCGATGGTGAGCCCACGGTAGATATGATGGGTGTTGATCCGCGTCGCTTTGGTCCCTATGTATCGCGGGGCTATCTGCGCACCAAAAACGAAGAAGCCTATGATCATGTGTTTAAAAATCACTACCCAGACGAAGAGCGCAGTGCAGCCAGGCCGTTAAAAACCTCTCCCTGCTACGGGCGCATGAAGGACCTGGGTGCGGTGTTTGGCACTGTTTATGGTTGGGAGCGCCCCAACTGGTTTGCGCCAGCGGACTATGCTCTGTCAGAGGCAGATCTGGATAAACCAGAGACATTGTGGAACAAAAACCACAGCAAGGCGCTGGACGATGGTCGTATTGTGGAAAAGAATTCTTTCCGTCGCTCCAACTATTTTGACTTTGTGGGTCAAGAATGCCGCCATGTCCACGAAAAAGTCGGTGTGCTGGATATGTCTGCGTTTTCTAAGGCCACAGTCACTGGCCATGGTGCTGAAGCCTGGCTAAACAGCATTGTTGCCAACAATGTGCCCAAAGCCGTGGGCCGTATTGGCCTTTGCCATATGCTGTCACAGAACGGCGGTGTGCGCGCCGAATTCACCATCTACAAGCGCGCCAAAAACAGCTATTACTTGGTATTTGCTGGTGCTCAGGAGCGCCATGACTGGGACTACCTGACCAAGCTGGCGCCCCGGGATGGCTCGGTAAATCTGCAGAAGATCACTACCCAGATGGGTGTGCTGGTACTGGCCGGGCCAAAATCTCGCGATGTCCTGCAAAAGCTTACTGATACTGATCTCTCCAATGACAGTTTCAAGTGGCTGACCGGCAAATCCATCAATGTGGGCTACGCCCAGGCTGAAGCCCTGAGGGTTAACTTTGTCGGTGAGCTGGGCTGGGAGCTGCATCACCCCATTGAGATGCAAAACTATATCTTCGATGAGCTAATGAAGGCCGGTGCCGAGTTTGAGATCAAACCCTTTGGTATCCGCGCCATGGACAGTATGCGCCTGGAAAAATCCTATCGTCTGATCCCCCGGGAAATGTCCATTGAATATTCCGCACTGGAGTCCGGGTTACACCGCTTTGTAAAACTGGATAAGGAATGTGACTTTGTCGGCAAGCAGGGCCTACTGGCCTGGCAGAAAAAAGGCTTCGCCAACTGTTTCGCTACTCTGGAAGTGCATGGGGTTACTGATGCAGATGCCCGTGGCTCAGAGGGACTTTACAAAGACGGCAACCTGGTGGGCCGGGCAACCTCTGGTGGCTTTGGGTTCCGCACCAACAAATCCCTGGCACTGGGGCTGGTGCAGACAGAATTTGGTGCCATAGGTACGGAGTTGGAAATTGAAATTCTTGGCGAGCGCTACAGCGCCACAGTAATCGAAGAATCGCCTTTTGATGCCGACAACAAGTGCCTGAGAGCCTAGCTTTTGGGGCGGTCGTGGTTGGGTAATCTTCAGTCGTAGCAATATATGCGACCGGAGTTAAACAGGCACAGACTGCGGGCGATAAAAAGAGCAACTAACGGCGAGTCATGGACTCTGCACTGGAAGTAAAATTATGACTGAACGAACAGGTCGAAGAAGAGCGGGGCGGGAAGCTGGTGGCCGAGAAGGGCGCCGCGAGGCACGGGCCAATGCAGTGGCTGCAACCCAGCCATTTATCGAGCGCAAAATCCCCTATATCGAGTATCTCAGTGAAGAGAATCTGCAGCTGATCGAAGACAATGCGGATATTTTGCTGGAAGAGATCGGTATCGATTTTCTCGATGATCCTGAAGCCCTCGAGATGTGGAAAGACGCCGGAGCAGATGTGCGCGGCAGTCGTGTGCATTTCCCCAAGGGGCTGTGCCGTTCCATTATTCAGGCCACTGCGCCCAGTGAATATACTCAGCATGCGCGCAACCCCCAGCGCAATGTGATTATTGGCGGCAAGCGCACCGTACTGGTGCCCGCCTATGGTTCACCTTTTGTCCATGATATTGATCAGGGCCGCCGTTATGCGACCATCGACGACTTTAATAATTTTGTCAAACTGGCCTATATGGCCCCTGGTATCCATCATTCTGGCGGCACTATCTGTGAGCCTGTAGATCTGCCGGTAAACAAGCGCCACTTTGATATGGTCTACAGCCATTTCAAGTACAGCGACAAGCCATTGATGGGTTCAGTAACCCACCATGAGCGCGCCCAGGATACGGTAGACATGGCCAAGCTGGTATTTGGCGACGAATTTGTCGATCAAAACTGTGTATTGACCAGCCTGATCAATGTTAATTCGCCTATGACCTTCGACGGCACCATGCTCGGTTCCCTCAAGGTCTATGCGCGCAACAATCAGGCCACAGTGATTTCACCCTTTATTCTTGCTGGTGCCATGTCGCCGGTGACCACCGCTGGCACTGTGACCCAGATTCTGGCCGAAGCCATGGCGGGCATTGCCTTTACCCAGCTCTGTCGCCCCGGGGCGCCAGTGATTTTTGGCACCTTTGCCGCGGCCGTCTCCATGGCCACGGGCGCGCCCACCTTTGGTACCCCAGAGCCCAGCCAGGTGATCTATGCAGCTGCAGCGCTGGCCCGTCGCCTTGGTGTGCCATTTAGAAGCGGTGGTGGCCTTACTGGCTCCAAACTGCCAGATGCCCAGGCAGCCTATGAAGCGGCCAACACGTTGCAGACCTCTGCACTGGCCGGGGTCAACTTTATGTTGCACACCGCAGGCTGGCTCGAAGGTGGTCTGGCCATGGGCTATGAGAAATTTATTATGGATGCCGATCAGGCCAGCATGATCTCTGTGCTGCTGGGCGGTATGGACATGTCCGAAAACGGCCAGGCTCTGGACGCCGTGCGTGAGGTGGGTCCGGGCAAACATTACCTTGGCTCAGCCCACACTCTGAAAAACTTTGAAACCGCCTTCTACCGCTCAACGGTTGCAGACAACAACAGCTATGAGCAGTGGCAGGTGGATGGTTCGCTGGATACAGCCCAGCGCGCCAATGTTCTGTGGAAACAAATGCTCAACGAATATCAGGCTCCAGCCATTGACCCAGCGGTTGATGAAGCATTGCTGGACTTTATGGCGCGACGCAAAGGCTCGTTCGAAGATCGAGATTACTAAGCAAAAGTAAATTGGGAGTTACCGCAAATGTCTGATGAAGACGATATCGTACTGGCAGATTTATCTGATGAAGATCTGGTGCTGCAAATGCATGATGATCTCTACGATGGCCTGAAAGAAGAGATAGAAGAAGGCACCAGCATTCTGCTAGA